>CAUDYH010000309.1 GCA_958453575.1 uncultured Collinsella sp. | reverse complement strand
CACCGCATCAAGAACTTCTCGGGCTACACCGCCGAGATCATCCAACACGAAATCGACCACTGTTGCGGAATCGTTGTATAGTTCCGCCGTTCTACCGAACGGCGGACCGCTTGACGCTGCGCGAGCCGCATTCACACCAATCTGACGTTCAGCTTCAAGGGCGCGACCAAAAGGTCAGCGCCCTTTCGCTTCACGTCACCTTGGCGCAAATGCGGCTCGCTCGCTGTCGTTTGCCTATCCTGCGACGCTTCAGTTCTCGCGGCGGCACATATCTAATCCCCTACGACTGGCGATAGTGATCGAAGAAGTCAGCCAAGTCTTCGAGGGACTCCTTGAGCACTTCCATGCGCGGCAGGTACACGATGCGGAAGTGGTCGGGCTCGGCCCAGTTAAAGCCGCCGCCGCGGGTGATCAGGATCTTCTTCTCGTGTAGCAGGTCAAGGGCAAACTGCTCGTCATCGGTGATGTTGAATTTCTTGACATCCATCTTGGGGAAGATATAGAACGCCGCACGCGGCTTGACCACCGAGATGCCGTCAATCTTGTTGAGCGCCTCATACACAAAGTTGCGCTGCTCGTAGACACGGCCGCCGGGACGGATGTAGTCGTTGACGGACTGGTGTCCACCGAGTGCCGTCTGGACGATTGACTGAGCCGGCACGTTGGAGCACAGGCGCATGTTCGAGAGCATGTTGATGCCCATAATAAAGTCGCTCATGCAGCGCTGGTTGCCCGAAAGCACCATCCAGCCAATACGATAGCCCGCAATCATGTGCGACTTGGAAAGGCCGCTAAAGGTGACGCAGGGCAGGTCGGGAGCGAGCGAGGCAATCGAGACGTGCTCGTAGCCGTCCATGCACAGGCGGTCGTAGATCTCATCAGCAAAGATCATCAGCTGATGCCTGCGTGCAACCTCGACGATACCCTCGAGCACCTCGCGCGGATAGACGGAACCCGTGGGGTTGTTGGGGTTGATAATGACGAGGGCCTTGGTCGCGCTCGTGATCTTGGACTCCATATCCTCCAGATCGGGATACCAATCCGCTTGCTCATCACACAGATAGTGAACGGGATGACCGCCGGCAAGGGTTGCGCACGCCGTCCAGAGCGGATAGTCGGGGCTGGGGATCAGAATCTCGTCGCCATTGTCGAGCAGTGCGTTCATCGAAAGCTGAATGAGTTCGGACACGCCGTTGCCCGTGTAGATGTGCTCCATCTGAACATTGGGCAGGCCCTTGATCTGCGAGTACTGCATGATCGCCTTGCGCGCGGAGAACAGTCCGCGCGAGTTGGAATAGCCTTCGCAGTCGGGCAGCTGCTGGCGCATATCCTTAATGACCTCATCGGGCGTGCGAAAACCAAAGGGCGCAGGGTTGCCGATGTTGAGCTTGAGGATGCGCTCGCCTTCGTCCTCCATACGGGCGGCTTCATCGACGACGGGGCCGCGGACGTCGTAGAGGACGTTGTCGAGTTTGGTGGATTTAGAAAAAGTACGCATGGGGACGCTCCTTGCAATTTGGGCTGAGGGATTGAGTTCGGGCTTGGAAACGTTGCGGGGCGATGATGTCTCGCCTTGATCGGCGTCACCGGCGAGCAGCCAGGTAACATCGACCTCCAAAATACGGGCGAGCAGCTCTGCCACATCACGCCGCGGGATCGTCTTGCCGCTCACATATTGGCTCATCTGACTCTTGCCGAGTTTTTTGCCGAGCATCTCCGATGCGCGGATCACGTCCGACTGGCGAACGTCGCGATCGGACATAGCCTGTCGCAGGCGATCGCTAAACGTCTCTTGGGCCACAGGAACCTCCTTGCTGGCAAAGTTCAATTTATAGAACACGAATTGAACCAAGGTTCAATTTAGCAAGCAGTATAGCGCCGTGCTCTTTCGAAAAGTTCAATTTCAATAATAAAGCGAACCACACCTCGAGATTTATCCCAAAGCGACAACGGTATGCGCTCGCCTAGAGATATTCGAGAAAACGAGCGGCGGCAAGCGAAACGTCGGCCGTTCGATATATGGCGTTAATCTGCCGATGGGGACGTCCCTCGAGCGGACGAATGGCGACATTGAACTGGCAGCGCCGCAAGATGAGCGCCGGAAGGATGCTCACGCCCAAGCCGTCCTCGACCATGGCCATAATCGCATAGTCATCCCAGGTCGACAGTTTTGAGCGCACCGTCAGCCCCGCCCGACGGAACAGCGGCGTAATCTCGTCATCGGTGCCGCGTTCCAGCAGAATAAACTGCTCGTTGGCCAAGTCGGCAAGCGAGACGGCCCCCTCACTAGCAAGCAGAGAGTCTGTCGGCACCACCGCCATCAACTCGTCGCGCACCAAAGATCGCGATGTCATGCCATTTTCTCGGGACTCATGCGGGATAAAGCCCAGATCGCAGCGGCCCTGCGCCACCCATTGTTCAATCTCTGAATAGTCGCCCATCAGTAACTCGTAATCGACGTCTGGATAATCGGCGCGAAAACGCGCGATCACCGGCGGCAGCACG
>CAUDYH010000308.1 GCA_958453575.1 uncultured Collinsella sp. | reverse complement strand
ACCCACACACAGTCATCGGGGACGGTGTAGGGATAGCTCACCTGGGCGCCGGGCGCTTGGACCGAAAGCGGCCAGCTCATGCCCGCCGTATAGTCCTCGTCGAGCGCTTGGCCGTCAACGACCACCTTGCCGTCCCGCAGGTCGACCGTCTGGCCGGCCGTGGCAATAACGCGCTTGACAAGAACATCATGCTCGGAGGTGCCATCGGGGTTGTGAAACACCACGATATCGCCCTGCTTGACGGGCTGACCGAGCTCGAGGCTCACCTTTTGCGCCAGGATCTGGTCGCCAATCTCGATTGTGTCCTCCATAGAGCCGGTGGGCACCACAAAGGGCTCGACCACAAAGGTGCGGATCAGGAAGGTGGCCACAAGCGCGATCGCGATGACCGCGATCCACTCAAAAGCGCCCCTCAACGCGGAATGTTGCGTAGGAACCATACTCACTCCTCGATCTGCGAATACGAAGCGTCAAGGATCTCCTGCGCGTAAGCGCGCTCCTCGGGCGTGAGCCGCGCAGTCTCGATCAGGTCGGGACGCCAGCGACAGGTGCGCTCGATGGCATTCTTGCGGCGCCAGGCATCGACCTTGGCGTGATCGCCGCTCACGAGCACCGGAGGAACGCCCTCGCCGTTGAACTCGGCGGGGCGGGTGTACTGCGCGTACTCGAGCAGGCCTCCGTCCTCGGCGGTCGAGAACGACTCGTCCACGTTGCTCATCTCGTCGCCCAGGGCGCCGGGAATGAGGCGTACGACGGCATCGGCAACGACCATCGCGGGCAGCTCGCCGCCCGTGAGCACATAGTCGCCGATCGACAGACGTTCATCGGCATACGCATACGCACGCTCGTCGACGCCCTCGTAGCGACTGCACACAAACAGCAGGCGCTCACTTTTGAGCAGGCGCTCGGCCACATGCTGCGTAAAAGGCTCGCCACAGGGGGTAAAGAACACCACAATAGGCTTGGGACCCTCGGAGCTAATAGCCTCGATGGCCTCGGCAATGGGCTCGACCTTCATGAGCATGCCCTGCCCACCGCCGTACGGCTCGTCATCGACGGTACGATGGCGGTCGTGCGTCCAGTCGCGCAGGTTATACGCCTTAAAATCAAAAAGGCCGGCCTTGCGGGCGCGGCCCAAAATCGATGTGGACATAACGGGCTCAAACATCTCGGGAAAGACCGAAAGGGTCTCGATCAGCATGTTGTCCTCCCTACTTGTCCATATCGATCAGGCCATCCATAACGTGGACGGAAATTGTTCCTTTGTCGGGAAGATCGAGCACAACCTGCTCGATCACGGGAATCAGTACCTCGCCGTACCGATCGCCCTCGACAACCCAAACATCGTTAGCGGGCGTCGACATGATCTCGACGATCGTGCCGAGCGAACCGAAGCGCTCGTCGACCACCTCGCGACCCATCAGGTCGATATAGGCAGCGTCAAGCGAATCGAGCTCAAAGTCGTCACGATTTGCCAACACGTAGCATCCCGTGATGCCCTCGGCGGCCGTCAAGTCGTCAATGCCCTCAAACGAGACCAGATCGCCATCGCCCGTATCGGTGACGGACACGACCGTGCAAAAGCGGTCGCGCTTGAGCGCCGGCGGCGTCAGGGCGACGCGCATACCCGGCTCTAATACAGAAGGAAGCCCCCGCAGCGGCTGCGCGAGGACCTCCCCCTTCCTTCCGTGCGGCTTGACCACACGGGCGATGTTTTTGTACTGGGACCTCAAGGTCCTAGCCCAGAACCTCTACCTCGACAGCAGTGTCGAGGCGAGCGGCCAATGCACGGGCGAGCGTGCGAATGGCCTTGATGGTACGGCCACGACGGCCGATGACCTTGGCGACGTCATCCTCGGCGACCGAAACCTCAATCGTAGAGGCGTCGTCACCATCGATGACCTCAAGGCTCACGGAATCCGGGTCGTCGACGATCTGAACAACGAGATATTCGACGAGATCGGCGATGCGATCTGAGAGCATTGCCTCACCCTCGAGCTGTGCAGCGTCAACCTCAGGCACGATTTACTCCTCGGCGCCCTCAGCGGCCTCAGCGGCAGCCTTAGCGGCCTCGGCCTCTTTGGCGAGCTGCTTCTTGGACTTCTTGACGACGGTCTCGGTCTTCTCGCCCTCGTTGGCGGCCTTGACCAGAGCGGCGACGGCGTCGGTGAGCTGAGCGCCCTTGGACTGCCAGTCGGCGATCTTCTCGAGGTCAAGGTTGATGGTCTTGGGGGCGGTCATCGGGTTGTAGCGGCCAACCTCCTCGATGATACGACCGTCACGCGGGGCGCGGGAATCGGCGACGACGACACGGTAGTACGGACGCTTCTTAGCGCCGTGACGAGCAAGGCGAATCTTGACTGCCAAAGGAAACTCCTCCAACCAAGCAGCTTTAGGCTGCAACTACAAACAAACAGTTGAACATAATACGCCATCGACGCGGGCAGGTGAAGTCCGTGAGACCAACTTCTTCGGTGTAGTCGAGGGCAAATCCATATCTTAGACAAGAATTCGGG
>CAUDYH010000307.1 GCA_958453575.1 uncultured Collinsella sp. | reverse complement strand
CTGATGGACCAGGCCGCCGTGTGCCTGGGTGGCCTCGCCTACATGGACTTTGAGGACCAGGCTCAGCCTAAGACCCAGAAGCTCGAGCTCAACTTTGAGGATCACGGTTATGCGCTTGTGCTCGTTAAAGTGGGCGCCGACCACGTGGCCGCTACCGACGACTACGCCGCTGTTCCGCGCGAGATGCAAGACGTCGCTGCCGAGTTTGGCAAGGCGCGCCTGTGCGAGGTCGACGTTGCCGACTTTGACGCCAAGCTCCCCGAGCTGCGCGCCAAGCTGGGCGACCGCGCCTGCCTGCGCGCCGTTCACTACTGGTACGAGAACGGCCTGGTCGACAAGCGCTGGGCAGCGCTCAACGCCGGCGACATTGACCAGTTCCTGGTCCTGACGCGCGAGTCCGGCGCCAGCTCCGCCATGTACCTGCAGAATGTTGTTGCCAAGCTGGGATCTGAGCAGCCTTCCATGTATGCCCTGGCACTGGCCGAGCACGTGCTCGACGGCCGCGGCGCCGTTCGCATTCACGGTGGCGGCTTTGGTGGCACCATCCAGGCCTTCGTGCCGCTCGACCTGGTCGACAACTTCATTGCCAAGATGAACGGCTGGCTGGGCGAGGGCTCTGCCCGCCACTACGCAATTTCTGACAAGGGGGCTTACGCGGCATGGCTGTAATGACTGACGTGCGCGAGGCCGCGCAGAGCCTGATCGAGTATGCTATCCACCGATCGATGATCGGCCAGGACGATCGCATCTGGGCATACAACACCATTTTGGAGTGCATCGGCGCCACGGGCCCCGCACTCGACATGGCTTGGGCACTCAAGACCGAGAAGATTTCGCTCTTGCACCCCGATACACTCCCCGACTTTGACCTGGAGGGCACGCTTGCCGCGCTTTCCGAGGCCGCCGTTGCCAACGGTGCTGCCGAGGACACAGCATCGGGGCGCGACCGCATCGCCATGCGCATCATGGGTATGCTCATGCCGAGGCCTTCGGTTGTAAACGAAGAGTTCAATGGGCGTATGGGCGTCAACGAGCCTCGCGCCGCAACCGACTGGTTCTACGGCCTGTGCTGCGACGCCGGCTACGTGCGCCGTGCCGCCATCGCGCGCAACATCAAATGGAGCACCCCCACCAACTGGGGCGATCTTGAGATCACTATCAACCTGTCCAAGCCCGAGAAGGACCCGCGCGATATCGCCGCGGCAGGTGCAGCCAAGAACATGGGCGAGAAATACCCCGCCTGCCAGCTCTGCATCGAAAACGAGGGCTACCCCGGACGCTCCGCCGCAGCCGACGGCGGCGCTCATCCCGCTCGCCAGAACCTGCGCATTATCCCCATCTCGCTCAACGGCGAGCGCTGGGGCTTCCAGTACAGCCCGTACGCATACTTTAACGAGCATTGCATTGCCATGAGCTCCGAGCATCGTCCGATGCACGTTGACCGCAAGGGCCTGACGTGCCTGCTCGATTTTGTGGACCTGTTCCCGCATTACTTCATCGGCTCCAACGCCGACCTGCCTATCGTGGGCGGCTCGATTCTGTCGCACGACCACTTCCAGGGCGGCGCGCACGAGTTCCCCATGATGCGTGCCACCGAGGTTTCGCAGTTTAGCGTGCCCGGTTTTGACCAGGTCAGCGGCACCGTGCTGCAGTGGCCGCTCTCGGTGCTGCGCCTGCGCTCGCACGACCGCGGCGCGCTGCTCGATGCTGCCGAGAAGATTATCCTCGCCTGGCGCGAGTGGACCGACGAGTCTGTGGGCGTTATCGCGCACACGGCCGACGGCGTAGCGCACAACACCGTAACGCCCGTCATCCGCCGCGTCGACTCCCGCGGCAACGCCGGCGGCGAGATTTACGAGGCCTACCTGGCGCTTCGCTGCAATATCACGACCGACGAGCATCCGCTGGGCGTTTTCCACCCGCATGCCGAGTATCACCACATTAAGAAGGAGAACATCGGCCTGATCGAGGTTATGGGCCTGGCTATTCTTCCGCCGCGCCTGGTTCCCGAGCTCGGCGCTGTCCGCGAGCACCTGCTGGCAGCCAAAGCCGATACCAGCTACGACCTTGCCAGTGCGCTCGAGGGCGACGACCTCTGCCGCAGCCATGCCGCGTGGGCCGAGGATGTCTATGCCCGCCGCGCCGACGAGCTTACGGTCGACAACGTTATCGATATCCTGCACGAGGAGGTCGGCGTGGTGTTTGGGCACGTGCTCGACAACGCCGGCGTCTTTAAGTGGGACGAAGCCGGCCGCGCCGCCCAGCAGCGCTTTATCGACTCGCTGTAATGATCCCTTGGAGACGGAGGAAAACGGATCATTTCGTCTTCAAGACAACGGCGCCCGCCGGCAACATCGCCGGCGGGCGCCGATTTTGAGTGTAGTCATTGGGGACGTTCTTAAACTACCAGTCAAACAAGAACGTCCCCAACGACTAATGACTCGAGCGTGGAAAGTCTCCCACTTTGAGCTCGCATGGGCACCAAAAGCAGGAGATTATCCACGCTCATTCTATTAG
>CAUDYH010000306.1 GCA_958453575.1 uncultured Collinsella sp. | reverse complement strand
ACCTTCCGCGACGTGAGCTTCCAGTATCCCGATGCCCGCGCCGATGTCATCAGCGGCGTGAACTTCACCACGCATGCCGGTCAGATGCTCGGCATCATTGGCTCCACGGGCTCGGGCAAATCTACGCTCGTGCAACTGATTCCGCGCTTATACGACGTCACGGGCGGCAGCATTTCGCTCGACGGCATCGACGTGCGCGACATGACCCTTTCCGAGCTTCGCCGCCGCATTGGTTACATCCCGCAGCAGGGTCGCCTGTTCTCGGGCACCGTCGAGAGCAACCTCAAGTTTGCCGGCGACATGGTGAGCGATGATGACATGCACGAGGCCGCGCGCATCGCACAGGCCGAGGACTTTATCGCCGAGCGTGAGGGCGGCTACGACTCCCCCATCAGCCAGGGAGGCTCCAATGTCTCGGGCGGTCAGCGCCAGCGCCTGGCCATCGCCCGTGCCCTGGCCAAAAAGCCCGAAGTCGTGGTGTTCGACGACTCGTTTAGCGCGCTCGACTACAAGACCGACGCGCGCCTGCGCGAGGAACTGGCCAAAAACGTCACCGACGCGGCGCTCGTGGTCGTGGCCCAGCGCATCGCGACCATCATGCATGCCGACCAGATCATCGTGCTTGATGACGGCCACGTGGTGGGCACCGGCACGCACGAGGAGCTGCTGCACAACTGCCCGGCGTACCTGGAGATCGCACAGTCGCAGCTTTCAGCCGAGGAGCTGGGGCTTACCCAAGAAGAGATTGAAGCCGTCATGGAAGGAGGCGAGCACTAATGGCAGACGAGACCAAGACTCAGATTCCCAAGCCCACCCGCCAGCGCGGTCCCATGGGCCGCATGGGCGGCATGCGTCGCGGCGAAAAGGCCAAGGACTTTAAGGGCACCATGAGGCAGCTGCTCGGCTATATCGGCCAGCACAAGATTGCCGTGTTTGCCGCCGTCGCCTTTGCCGTGTGCTCGGTCATCTTTAACATTGTGGGACCCAAGGTGCTCGGCCAGGTTACCACCAAACTGTTCGAAGGCCTGGTTGCCAAGGTCAACGGCACCGGCGACGTCGACTTTGCCTGGATCGCCAAGACGCTCGGCTTTTTGCTCTGCCTGTACCTGGCAAGCTCTGTTTGCAGCCTCATCCAGGGTTGGCTCATGACCGGCGTCACGCAAAAGATCTGCTACCGCATGCGCAAGGAGATCGCCGCCAAGATTGCCGTCGTGCCGATGAGCTACTTCAACGGCCACAGCAAGGGCGACGTGCTCAGCCGCATCACCAACGACGTCGACACGCTGGGCCAGTCGCTCAACCAGAGCGTGACGCAGCTCATTACGTCCGTCACGCAGATTATCGGCGTGCTCGTCATGATGCTTTCGATCAGTCTGCCGCTTACCGGCGTCACCGTGCTCACGCTACCGGCAGCCGCGATTATCCTGACCGTAATGATTCACTTCTCGCAGCCGTACTTCCGCGAGCAGCAGCAGGTTCTGGGCGCCGTCAACGGCATTATCGAGGAGGACTTTGCCGGCCAGAACGTTATTCAGGTGTTCGACCGCGCCGAGGCCTCGATCGAGGAGTTCGACCGTCAAAACGACCGTCTCTTTATTAGTGGCTGGCGCTCACAGTTCCTGTCGGGCCTGATGATGCCGCTTATGAGCTTGGTGGGTAACATGGGCTACGTGGGCGTCGTCGTGGTGGGCGCGCAGCTCGCGCTGACTGGTAACGCCACGCCCGGCGACATCCAGAGCTTCATTCAGTACGTGCGAAACTTTACGCAGCCCGTGCAGCAGCTGGGCAACGTGAGCAACACGATGCAGTCGATGGCCGCTGCCACCGAGCGCGTCTTTGAGTTCCTGGCCGCGCCCGAGGAGGAGCAGAAGGCCGACGCGCAGATTCCCGAAAAGCGCCCCGGCCACGTGGAGTTTGACCATGTCAAGTTTGGCTACACGCCCGACAGGACCATCATCCACGACTTTAGCTGCGAGGCACAGCCCGGCCAAACCATCGCCATCGTCGGCCCCACCGGCGCCGGCAAGACCACGCTCATCAAACTGCTGCAGCGCTTTTACGACGTGGACGGCGGTTCGCTGCGCGTCGAGGGCGTCGACGTGCGCGACTGGGACCGCGCGGCGCTGCGCGGCGAGTTTGCCATGGTGCTGCAGGATACCTGGCTGTTTAACGGCACCATCCGCGAGAACATCCGCTACGGACGCCCCGATGCGAGCGATGCCGAGGTCGAGGCCGCCGCTCGTGCCGCGCGCTGCGATCACTTTATCCATACGCTCGCCGGCGGCTACGACTTTATGATCAACGAGGAAGGCACTAACCTGTCGCAGGGTCAGCGCCAGCTCGTGACCATCGCCCGCGCCATTTTGGCCGACCGTCCGGCGCTGATTTTGGACGAGGCGACCTCCAACGTGGACACCCGCACCGAGGAGCTTATTCAGCGCGCCATGGATGCGCTGATGCAGGGCCGTACCAGCTTTGTTATCGCGCATCGCCTGTCCACGATCCGAAACGCCGACGTG
>CAUDYH010000305.1 GCA_958453575.1 uncultured Collinsella sp. | reverse complement strand
TGCCTTGATCGCATGCGGAATGATAAACGCCATCCTTAGCATTCTGACGACGGCGGGTGCTGTTTCCGCCGAGAGCGGAATATACACTCTGCTGTACGGCATGGGAAATGCCTGCATGTATTTCCTGCCCGTTCTTGTCGGATCATCTGCTGCTCAGTTCTTTGGAACCGATCGATATATCGGTGCGGTACTCGGTGCAATCCTGATTTATCCGACTTTCGTTGCTGCGGCCGGAGCGGGCGATGCGCTGGATTTGCTCGGCATGAAGTTCACAATGGTGAGCTATTCCTCCACGGTGTTTCCTGCTATCGTGGCGGCTTGGTTCGCATCCGTTCTTAATAAGTGGCTGCGGGCGGTTCTTCCCGATGTTGTGGCATTTGCGCTCGTCCCGTTCCTGACGGTTGCTGTTGCCGCCCCCGTCTCGCTCCTTGTGATCGGCCCCGTTATTCAGCAGGCGAGCTCTTTGCTTGCGACTGCAGTGCTGGCGGTCTATCAGTTCAGCCCCGTCCTTTGCGGCGTTATTCTCGGGCCGATATTCGGTCTCGTTATGATCCCCCTTGGACTCCATTGGGCCCTGATCGTGCTTTCCATCAACAATATTATGACCGTCGGCTCCGATCCTATCCTTGGACTTCTCTGCTGCAGCATGGGTGTTGTCGGCGCTTGTTTGGCGTTTGCCCTCCGCTCGAAGGACCCGAGTGAAAAGAGTCTTGGGTTCAGCTGTGCCATTACGGGCTTTTTCGGGATTACGGAACCGGCGCTGTACGGCATCATCTTGGAGCACAAGAAGATCATTATCGCTTCCATGGTCGCCGGAGCAATCAGTGCTGTTATCCCGGCGATTTTCAACACCTGTACGTTCGTTATGACGTCGAGCGGCATTTTTAGCTTCCCCGGTTATATGGATCCTTCTGGTGATATGAGCAGCCTCATCGGCGCAATTCTTTGCAATGTCGTCGGTTTAATTCTTAACTTCGTTCTCGTTTACATCCTGTATCGCCCTGATGAAGAGGCAGTAGTGGAGTAGACAATTATTTGGGATGTAAGCTGCCGAAAACCCCGCGGCAGATTGCATGTGGTGGGCTTGCCGTTGATTCACGCGAGCCCACCCTCATTTTTGGAGTGACTAGCTATGACAATTACAGCCGATATGACGTTTGGCGAAATCGCGCTCCTTCCTGAGTTCGCTGGCTTTGGCGAGCACCTTATGCTTTGCCGGCCTTCAACTTGGGAGCGCATGTGGAATAAACCCATCGTGTCTCATATGAATTCTGATGCTAATCCATATGAAACTACTCGCGTTTTGCGTGGATTGAATCGGATTGTCGAGCTCGTGGATGACGGGAGGCAAGTTGCCTACGATATATGGGATGAAGCCGACTGCATCCGTGATCCGACTCGACGCAACACGAAACTGTTCTTCTTTCCCGGGAGACCCGGGGCTCCCTTTTTCATTGCGGTTTCGGGCGGAGGTTATCAGAGCGTTTGTCATCAAATGGAAGGCTTTCCCGTTGCCCCCGAGCTCAACGATGCGGGCTATAACGTGTTCGTGCTGTCATACAGGGTGAGGGTCGAGCCTTTGATGCCGCGTCCAATCGACGATTTAAATCGAGCTGTCCGTTTTGTCTTCGAGAATTCAGCGAAATTTAATGTCGCAAAAAGTTATGCAGTTATCGGCTTTTCTGCTGGTGCGCATTTAACTGCCGAGTGGGGGACGGACAACAAGGGATTTGCGTCCTACGGATGCGAGGCACCCAAAGCCTTGGTCCTGTGTTATGCACCGATTGATCTTCGTGGCTTTGAGAACGCATCAGACAATAGATTTCTTGATTCGGTGTGCGGCGGGGCTGGTCGCGACTCGCTCGATGATTTCTGTATTAATCAGCATGTGTGGGAGCAGTATCCTCCGACATATCTTTGGCAATGCGCTGACGATGATATTGTATCGCCCGACAATTATGAAAAGATGGTCGATGCTCTGGATGCAGCTGGAGTACACCATGAGGGAGTCATGTATTCAGAAGGGGGGCACGCATTGATGAAGCCCCATGCGCCGGAGACCGACTACTGGTGTATGAGCGTTATTGAGTTTCTTAAAGATTATCTCGACTAGGAAGCTGCATGTCGCTTTTTGAGCGGGTGATTTCGTCATGCAATGTTTTCGGTATTGATCGTGGTCGTGGATGAATGATGTTCTAGAATGTTCATACTGTCACATAAACGAACAGGAGCGAACATGCATATCTACTCTGTATCAGATCCCGAGTTCAAATCCTATGGTCGCGTGTGGGACGACGTGCCGTCCAACCTGACCGCCCCGCTTGTCGAGGCGCTTGCGGCTACTCCCATTCCCGAGGGCACCAAGTACGTAGCAAGCGCGCCGGAGCTCGAGGGCGTCAAGGATGCCGATAAGCTGGGCTTTCTCATGTACGGCGGCCGCTCCTTCCAGCTCGGCTGGTGCAACGGGCACAACACACGCCTCAACTGCCTGGAGTATCACCGCGCCAGCGAGTTTAACCTGG
>CAUDYH010000304.1 GCA_958453575.1 uncultured Collinsella sp. | reverse complement strand
TGCCCAGCAGACGACCGTGGAACACGGCACGACGGAGCAGGCGGCGCAGGACGTACTCGCGGCCCTCGTTACCGGGCAGGATGCCGTCCGAGATCATAAAGTCGACGGCACGGGAGTGGTCGGCGATGATGCGCAGGGAGCGGCTGGCACCGGAGTAATCGTCGGCGTCATAGGTCTTGCCGCTGATCTTCTCACCGAGCTTGATGAGGTGCTGCATCAGATCGCCGTCGTAGTTAGCGGTCTTGTGCTGCATGATAGCGGCCATGCGCTCCAGACCCATGCCCGTATCGAGGTTGCGGTGCGGCAGCTCCGGCATGGAGCCGTCCTCCTGGCGGTCGTACTGGGTAAACACGAGGTTCCAGAACTCAAGGAAGCGATCGCAGTCGCAGCCAGGCTTGCAGTCGGGGCTGCCGCAACCGACCTCCTCGCCCATGTCAAAGTAGATCTCGGAGCACGGACCGCAGGGGCCGGTGGGGCCAGCGGCCCAGAAGTTGTCGTCCTCGCCCAGGCGGGAGATGTGATCCTCGGCAACGCCCAGAGAGCGCCACACGTCGTGGGTCTCGTCGTCTTCGGTAAAGACGGTGAAGTACAGGCGGTCGAGCGGCAGCTTGAACTCCTTGGTGATGAGCTCAAAGGCCCAAGCGCAGGCCTGCTGCTTGGAGACGCCGCCAAAGGAGAAGTCGCCGAGCATCTCAAAGAAGGACAGGTGACGGCCGTCCTCACCGATGCAGTCGATGTCGTTGGTGCGGACACACTTCTGGCAGGAGATCGCGCCGATCTCCTTCATGGTCTTCTTGCCCTGGTAGTACTCCTTAAACTGGTTCATGCCGGCGTTGGCAAGCAGCAGCGAAGGATCGTCGGGGACGAGGGACGAAGAAGGATAGAGCTTAAGACCGCGCTCCTCAAAGAAGTTGAGGAACTTGGAGCGGATCTCGGCCGTAGTCATTGACGGGTAGTCAGCACTCATAGAGGGAATCTCCTCGGTTTCACATCGAAACAGTTCAAACGTAACGATATTACCATCCAACCGCCCCCGTGCAAAAAAGAGGGCCGCCAAACAGCGACCCTCCAGCGAAAGTGCACGTTATTTAGGTCTGTCAAATACTTTGAAAAAAAAATGATTTCGGTAAAATTTCATATAAGAATCGTCCGGAAGGAGCGATCGATGGATAGCAAACGGTTTGTCGTGAATGCACTAATCTCGGTAGCCCTTTTAGCAATCTTCGCTTACTCGAGCTGGTATGTGAACCAGCCGAGATTTGGCTACGCATTGTACGCAGTAACATCTGGCGATAAAGCGTATTACACCCTAAGCGCAATTGACGCCATCTTTTTCTATGTGGCTGGCCCCTTATCAATCGCTTTGATCGCGTTTATTGTTATTTACAACATCAAGAAACGCTAACAGGGCCTATTTGGAATCCGAATCGTCCATGGAGCCGTCGATGCCGGTTTTGGTGTCGTCGTCCGTATTGGAATCGTCATCCTTGGCGAAGGGGTTCTTGAAAAAGCCTGTCGCGTCGGGCTGAAGCCCCGAGAGCTTGATCCAGGGATTATCGAGCTCGGGCTTGGGCATGGCCTTGGCCTCGGGTGCTGTCTCGTTGCCGATGAGCTCGGACTCATAGATGAACGTATCGTCTCCAAGCGCGTCGTAGGCGGCGACCGGGTTGCCCTCGGTATCGCGATACGGAGTGCCCTTAAACACGGCGCCGTCGTATGCCACGAGCTGACAACCGGTCTCGTTCTCAAAGTAGTAGACGAAAATGCCCTTGAGGGCCGCGCACAGCGGAATGGCGATAACCATGCCGATGGGACCCATGAGTGCCGAACCGATAACGAGGGCCGTAAGGCTCATGACGGGATGCACCTGCACCGAGCTCTGCATGACCTTGGGCGAAATGACATTATCGGTGACGTTTTGAGCCACCATGGTCACGACAAGCGTCCATAACGCCAGCATAGGGCTGAACATAAAACCGAGCACCGTGGCGATCGCCGCGCTCACCCAGGGACCGACAACCGGAACCAAGTGCATAATGCCGGTAAAGATAGCCATGAGTGCTGCATACGGATGGCCGATGATCGTAAAACCAATAAAGGCAAGAAAACCGCCACAGATCGATGTGATGACCATGCCACGTATGTATCCGCCGACCGAACGCGAAAGAATGGCCACCATAAAGCGGTACGAGGTCTCTTTTTCCTGCCCGATGATGGTGCAGACCTCGTGGTGCATGCGGGGATAATCGCAGGCAAGCCAGTAGGCAAGCACCAGACCCAGGAAGATGACGAACAGCTGCGAGGCCGTGTTGGTAATGAGCGGAAACACACCGCGGCCGAGCTCAGCAGCGATTTGCGAGACGTACTTGGACGCTACGGTAACCAGCGAAGAAAGATTGTCGTCCAGATACTCCTTGAGCGGCGTGTTGTTGAGCGTCTTGGCGTGCGAGAGCATCTCGTTGAGATCGCCACCCGCAACACGAAGCTGCTCGGGCAGGCGGCTCAGGACTTCCATGATTTGACC
>CAUDYH010000303.1 GCA_958453575.1 uncultured Collinsella sp. | reverse complement strand
GATGTATCCCTGCAGGTAACCGTACAGACTCACAAAGTTGTCGGAACGGTACATAAGGTCGCCGCCGGCCACAAGCGCCAGCACCGACGTGTTCTTGACCAGGTTGAGCGCCTGGTTACACAGCGGCGGCAGAATGATCTTGAATGTCTGGGGCAGCACGATGTACCAGTACGCCTGCGCACGGGTGAAGCCCTGGCTCTGGGCCGCCTCCATCTGACCGCGCGGAACCGCCTCGATACCGGTGCGGATGACCTCCGAAATGTAGGCCGCGTGATACAGGCCCACGCCCAAGAAGCCCAGCACGAACGGCGCAATGCGCACCGGCTGGTCGGCACCGGTTATGGCCTGCAAAAACTGCGGACCAGCCATATACATAAAGAGTACCTGCACGGGCAACGGGGTGTTCTGGTAAAACTCAACGTACACGCGGCTTATGGCGCGCAGCACGCGCGAGCGAGTGGTAGAGAACACGCCCAGCAGCGTGCCCAGCACCAGCGACAGCAGCAGACCGGCAACGACCACTTGCAGCGTCACGCCAAAGCCCTCCCAGAAGGGCCCCATGTTTTGAAATGTCGTCGACCAACGGTCGGCGTCAAATAATCCTTCGAGCATTTGATTCCTTCCTTGGACGATGCGCCTATACAAGACCCCAGGTCTTGACCTCTTGGTCGAGCCAGCCATCGGCCAGGCGATCGCAAATCACCTGATCGACCACGGCCGAAAGGTCGCAGCCCTTCTTGGTCGCCACGCCGTAGCCCTGCTCGCCAAACTTGACCTCGGGCTGCAGCAGCTCAACGGTCTCGTTCATGTAACCGGCCAGCGTGGAGCGGTCCATGGCAAAGACGTCGATATTGCCGGCATCGAGCGAGCTCTTGATGATGGGGTAGCCGCTAAAGGCCCTAAACTCGGGCTTACAGCTAAAGCCGTTGTCCTTGATCATCTGCTCGATCAGGCTCTGCGTGGTAGCGCCCTGGCTCACGCCAATGACCTTGCCGTCCAGATCCTCAATCGAGGTAAAGCCCGAACGCTTCTTGACCATGAGTCCCACGTAGTCGGTGCGGTACGGCGTCGAGAAATCCCAGCTCTTCTTGCGCTCGTCGGTGATGGTGTAGGTCGCCGCGACCACATCAAGTTGGCCGTTATCGATCAGCGGGCCGCGCGTCTTGGGCGTTACGTCGGTAAACTCGACAAGCTCCTGGGCACGGGCCTCCTTGTAGCTCACGCCAAAGACGGCAGCGGCGATCTGGTAGCACAAATCGACTTCCATGCCCTCAAAACGGCCCTTGGCGGTGTCGTAATAACCGTAGCCGGGAACGTCCTTCTTCACGCCGGCATTCAGATGGCCACGCGACTTGATGGCCGCAAGCTTGGACCCCTTGTCGGAGCCCTCGCCGCTGGTGGAGTTGCCGCAACCGGTAAGCGCGGTCCCCGTCAGCGCAAGCATGCCGGCGCCCGCCAGCTGCAAAAAGCGACGGCGCGACACGGCCGCCCTCGTCATATCCGTCATGTCCATCACCGCACCTAGTGCAGAATCTTGGACAGGAACTCGCGGCAGCGCGGGTTCTCGGGGTTATCGAAGAAGTGCTCGGGCGTGCCCTCCTCCAGAATGCGGCCGTCCTCCATAAAGATGACGCGGTCGGCCACCTGGCGCGCAAAGCCCATCTCGTGCGTCACGCAGATCATGGTGATATCCTCCTGCGCGAGCTCAATCATAACGTCCAGGACCTCCTGGACCATCTCGGGGTCGAGCGCCGAGGTCGGCTCGTCAAACAGGATGATGGGCTGCTTGGTGCACAGGGCACGGGCGATGGCGATGCGCTGCTGCTGACCACCCGAGAGATTTTGCGGATACTCGCCGGCCTTATGCGCCATGCCGACGCGCTTGAGCGCGGCGATGGCGATCTCGGTCGCCTCCTCTTTGCTCTTCTTTTGCAGCTTGATGGGCGCGAGCGTCAGGTTGCCCAGCACCGTCATGTTGGGATACAGGTTGAACTGCTGAAACACCATGGAGCTGTACTTGCGGGCCATCTCCAGGTGATTCTTCTTGGTGAGCGGCGTACCGTCGATGACGACCTCGCCCGACGTGGGCTCCTCCAGATAGTCGACGCAACGGATGAGCGTCGACTTACCCGAACCGGAAGGCCCGATCATTACGAGCTTCTCGCCGCGCTTGACGGTGAGGTTGATATCTTTGAGCACATGCAGGTCGCCAAAGTACTTGTTGAGATGCTTGATCTCGATCATGTCTGCCATGAATGTCCCTTCCCTGCGTTTACACGAGTTGAACTATTGTACGGAAAGAACCACGTTTCCGCAGCCCACGCTACATCCCCGTAAAGAACCCGCAACCTTCCGCCCACTCATTGGGGACAGACTTAAATGAGTACCCCCCGTGGGTACTCATTTAAGTCTGTCCCCAATGAGCACCGAAAATAATACAACCGCCCTTGTTGAGCATAAGTCAGCGAAAACCCGTACACGCGAGCAAGGTGACGTGAAATCAGAACCACCCTTAAAAAGGGTGGTTTGCTCTTAGGGTA
>CAUDYH010000302.1 GCA_958453575.1 uncultured Collinsella sp. | reverse complement strand
TTAATTCCTCTTTTAAAGCGTTGTTGATATGCTTGCCGATTGTTTTGACATCCCTATCAAATAGCGCTGCCATCTCATTTCGGGTCAGCCATACAGTTTCGCTTCCTTTGTCAATCACAACAGGAATCGTGACCTCTCGGTCGTTGGATTCAAAGAGAACAATCTGATTTCCATTCATTTTCGCGCTCCACATCAATCCATTGGGCACATGCATGTCCAATTGGATACTCGATTGTCTGCCGAACTTTATGGGTGCCGGCCAGCAGGGGCGCGTACCTGCCTAAGGGCTCTGAGTGACGGTCGCTGTGAATAAAGCATCCATCTCGCCGATACGTACCATTGGGGGCCTCCGTATCGGCTCACGTTGCCCGTATACCATTGACGCTATTGTATCAGATATAGAACGCATGTTCTATATCTATTCTCCTCCATTTTCTGAGAACCTCGCACTGGGAGACGTGATCGTCAACCTCGCCCGATAAACCTTACGCCCACATCTAGCTGCATCCCAAAAGATGTCCAACAATCTGCCTCAAAATGCGTTGAATCTGTAGTCAGACGTGTCTATTGTGCGATAAGCATCTTCGCAATGCGATGCCCGCGCCCACCCTGCAAAAAGTTGCGCAATTACCTTCCCGGTTTTGTACAAAGTTTGTTAGCCAAACTTAATAGTTTGAGCAATTCACGCCGTCAGCAGTACAACTCAGACAGTGCTCACCAACCCACACACACCCATAAACCTGCGGCAATGTATGCAAGACGGCACAATATCCCCCATAACCACGGTAAATAAACAATATGTTGCTCAACACACCCCAAAACGCATGGGCCGCCTGCTGTGCTAGGATACCTTACGTTACATGGGTTCAACTGTGCTCACGGCTCCAGCAAGCCGCAAAGCGCAGGGTCGATCAGCATCCGGTCGTAACGGCGGTGCCAGAAAAACCACGAGCTCCAATAGCGTCGTCATGCGTATCGCATCGAATGACTTTGTTCTTGTCTATGTGCAAGCTGTACTTTCGATTCGACATTTCATGACAAATCGCAGCAGTTCTGCAGCTGTTTGCGTGCGTTCCAGTTTTGTACCCGCTTGACTGGGCCGCACGCAGCCAGCTGGAGTCGCGGTCTTTTTTGCGATACACGTCCGCGTCTCTAGCCACTGCATTTATACATACCGTTCACGGTGGGGCAGAGCCACGCGCTTGTCTAACTGGGCTCAGGGTTTGAATATGGAGCGCCTTCGCGCACAAGCGCCCTGGCGAAGCCATACCCAAACCCCGTGAGCCACACGTAAGACAGCAAGGGGGTGGTGCTCGTGTGGTATGTGATCCAGGTTATTAACGGTCGCGAAGACGTAATGCGCGAGCGCATTGAGCGCGTGGTGCCAGCTGGCGCCATGCAGGAGCTCTTTTATCCCCAATTTCAAACCGAGATAAAGGTTCACGGCGAATGGGTCAATACGACCAAGCCGCTCTTTCCCGGTTATCTGATCTGCGATACGGCAGATCCCCGCACCGTGCAACAGTACCTGCTGCGCATGGACGACTTTGCCCGGGTGTTATCCCAGGACGGTCAGTTTTTGCCGCTGGCAAAAGAAGAAGCCCAGCTTATTGGCAGTTTTACTCATGCGGGTGATCGCGTAGTGCCCATGAGCGAGGCCCTAAAAGACGGTGATCAGGTCGTAGTGACGGCGGGACCGCTGCTGGGCCACGAAGGCCTTATCAAAACCATTAACAGACGCAAGAGCACTGCTTATTTGGAGCTCGACCTGTGCGGCCGACGCGTAACTACGCGCGTTGGCCTTGCCGTGCTTTCAGCCGAGCAGCGCCTAATGCGAAACCTTAAAAAGGCTATCGCCTAGCTGCAGGCGACTGTTTTACGGGACAGGGAGGATTCCCGGGGGCGGGGACGTAGGTTTGAAGGAAATAGTGTCAGACAAAACTGAATATTCTGCAGGAGCGCCGGCGGGGGCCGCGCTTGTTGCCCAGGCAATGAGCGGCGACGGCGCGAGCATGCGCTACAAGGCCATGCAGGCCGTGAAGGACTGGGACCGCACGCGCCTGGCCTACCGCACCGTCAAGCGCGCCTTCGACATCGCGTTCAGCGGCTGCGTGCTGGCCGTCATCGCGATACCGAGCCTTGTGCTCGCCGCCGCCATCCGCCTGGAGAGCGAGGGCAACCCGTTCTACAACCAGATCCGCGTGGGCCAGACCCACCGTGACGGCAGCCTGTCCACCTTCCGCATGTGGAAGTTCCGCTCCATGTACAAAGACGCCGACGAGCGCCTCTCCGAGCTCAAGGGACAAAATGAGATCGCCGGCGCCATGTTCAAGATGAGGGACGATCCCCGCGTCACCAAGATCGGCAGGTTCATCCGCAAGCACTCCATCGACGAGTTCCCACAGTTCCTCAACGTGTTCCTGGGTCAGATGTCCGTCGTCGGCCCGCGCCCGCCGCTGCCGAACGAAGTCGCGGAGTACACCGAGTACGACCTGCAGCGTCTGGCCGTCAAGCCCGGCATCACCGGCTGGTGGCAGGTGAC
>CAUDYH010000301.1 GCA_958453575.1 uncultured Collinsella sp. | reverse complement strand
GGACCAGTAGGTGTCGATCACGCGGATCTCGGTGATGGTGGGGTCGCGATCCTCATCGCGGAAGTACTGCTGGCAGAAGGCGATGTCCGCCTCGTCCATGGCAAGACCGCGCTCGGAGATAAAGGCGGCAAGGCCGGCCTCGTCGAGCTCGCGGAAGCCGTCGAGCACCTCGACGGGCGCAGGCTCGGGGGTCTCCATGTACAGTGTCTTGGGCAGGTCGAGCGAGGCGATGCGCGCCTCGACGGGGTTCACCACGTAGTGCTTGATGGCCTCGACGGCGGCTTCGTCCAGAGCGCCCGAGATCATATAGACCTTGGCGGAGCGCACGGCGGGGCGCTCGCCCTGGCTGATGAGCTGCACGCACTCGCTGGCGGAGTCGGCGCGCTGGTCAAACTGGCCAGGCAGGAATTCGACGGCAAAGACGGCGCCATCGCTTGCGGGGAGCTCGTCGTAGGTCACATCGACCTGGGGCTCGCTAAAGACGGTCGGCACGCAGGAGCGGAAAAGCTCCTCGTCGATGCCCTCGACGTCGTAGCGGTTGATGATCCTCAGGGCCTCGATGCCCTTGATGCCGAGAATCTCGGTCAGCTCGCCCTTGAGCTGCTGAGCCTCGACGTCGAACCCGGGTTTCTTCTCCACGTAGATACGAGAGACCATTGGTTCCTGCCTTCCTGATCGGTTGGGCGTACGGTACGGTATGCGGCAGCGGTCGGTTTGCGGGGCGGGCCTCGCAGTCGCCTTGAGCCACATGTTTGTAAACCTCACTATGATACGACAGCTCGCGGCGCGTTGAGGACGGCGAGGGTGCTACAGTGAAGCGCAAACAAGAGAAAGGCATCACATGGCATTCGTTTCGCTCGCCATCATCGCGCTCGTGGCCTTTGCAAGCCCCTTCATCGCCTCGGCGATTCCTGGAAAACCCGTTCCCGAGACGGTCTTTTTGCTCGTGCTCGGCGCAGTGCTGGGACCTCATATGCTCGGCGTCATCCATGTAGATACCGAGGTCTCGCTTGTGTCCGAGCTCGGTCTGGCCTTTTTGTTCTTACTTGCCGGCTTTGAGATCGATCCCAAGAGCATCACGGGCGTCGAGGGGCGCTACGGCTTGGCGACGTGGGTCGTCACGTTTGGTATCGCCTGGCTTGCCGTGCGCTTTACCCCGTGGTTCTCGGTCAGTCATTTCGACGGTATCGCCGTGACGCTTGCCCTTACTTCGACGGCGCTCGGCACACTCGTGCCCATCATGCGTGAGCGCTCGCTCACTGGCACGCGTGTGGGCGACTCGATTCTCGCGTATGGCACCTGGGGCGAACTTGGACCCGTGCTTGCTATGTCGGTGTTGCTGTCTGCCCGCACTGGCATCCAAACGCTCGTAATCCTTGGCTTGTTTGCGGTGGTTTGCGTGTTGCTGGCCGTGGTCCCGAGCCGCTCCAAGCGCGTCGGCAGCCGCTTCTTTGCGTTTGTCGAGGAACGTGCCGATACCACGTCGCAGACCTTCGTGCGCCTGACGGTGCTCATCCTGGTCACGCTCGTGGCGTTCTCGGCCGTCTTTGATCTCGACATCGTGTTGGGTTCTTTTGCCGCCGGCTTTGTCCTGCGCTATATCATCCCCGAGGGCAACCATACGCTCGAGACCAAGCTCGACGGCCTGGCCTACGGCTTTTTGATTCCGGTGTTCTTTACCGTATCGGGCGCAAAGATCGACCTGACGGCCGTGGCGTCGCGTCCCGGGCTGCTCGCGGGCTTTATCGTGGCGTTGTTGATTATTCGTGCCGTGCCCATTCTTATCTCTATGAGCATTTGTCCTGCGACGCGCGATGTCTCGGCGTATGGCCGCATCACCGTGGCGCTCTACTGCACCACGGCGCTGCCGATCATCGTTGCCGTGACGAGCGTTGCCGTCAACGCGGGTGCGCTGTCGCAAGACATCGCGTCGGTTATGGTTGCCGCCGGCGCCATCACGGTGTTCTTGATGCCATTGCTCGCGCAGCTCTTCTACCGCGTGGTGGATGCCGCACCGGTCGCCGCCGTGGCAGAGGTTGCCGAGCATCCATCCGATGCGCTCGACATCTTGCGCGCCCACCACGACCTAGCGAGCTTGCTCGCGCGCGAGCACGAGCTGCTGACCTCGCATGGCCATGGTCGCGTATTCGAGGGCCTGCCTACGCTCGATACGATTGCCGAGCGTCTTTCCGCCGAGGCAGCGAGCGGCCACATCGATGCCCGCATCGTGGACGCGGCGCACCTGCTTGCCGATAAGACCTATGGAGACGAGGTCGACCCGTCCGAGCTGACCCAGCGCGAGCGTCGCCGCTTGGAGCGCGCCAAGCTCGCCGTGCGCGAATACCGCCGCCGCATGCTGGAGCTCTATGCAAGAGAAGAAGCCGAGGACGACGACGGTAAGTAGTCGATACTCTCTCGGGGAAGCCGCGTCCCGCTTTGAAGGCTCGGAACGGGATGTGGTTTCCGAAACGGGGGCCGTTGGGAAGCTGTGTCCCGGAATGGGCGCTCAGAGTGGGATGCAGTTTCCGCAAGGAGGTCCTGGGGGAAACC
>CAUDYH010000300.1 GCA_958453575.1 uncultured Collinsella sp. | reverse complement strand
GATTCCGGTTACACCGTCTTTGGTACCACGGTCGAGGGTCTCGATGTGATTTCGCAGCTGCGTGCCGGCGACGAGATCGTCCATGTCGAGATCGTTCACGAGTAAAGGGGACTTCCTTGAATAGCCAGCTGATCCAACAGGGCCGCGCCGCTTACCGCGCGGGTGATTTTTCCGCTGCAGCCCAGATGCTTGGGGCGGCAAAGACTCCCGATGAGATTATGGGCGAGGCCGATCACCTTCGTGGCAACGCCTTGATGCACCTGGGCATGTATGCCGAGGCCGCCGAGGCCTACGCCGCCGCCCTCAACGACGGCACCTACGGCAAGCGCGGCGCGCTGCTCACCAACCGCGGCAAGGCGCTCGCCGCCGTGGGCGACTACACGACGGCCGCTCAGGCGTTCTCTGCTGCTACGCAGGATGCTTCCTATGCCACGCCGTTCAAGGCCTATCTGGGCCTGGGCAATGCGCTGTTCCAGTCGGGCGACTATGCCAACGCGGGTACTGCCTTCCGTCAGGCTGCCATCGACGGCGCCAATCCGGCTCCTGCCGCCGCGCTCGGCGAGCTCGGTCGTTGCTTCATTAAGCTCGGCCGTCCGGCGGATGCCGTGGAGACCTACCGCACGGCTATCGACTTTGCCGGCCCCCGCGACGACACGCGCGCGCTCAACGCCGGCATGGGTCAGGCGCTTTCTGCCGCCGGCCGTCCCTCCGACGCACTCGACGCCTTTAACGCCGCTACTGCCGATGGCATCTACCAGCTCACCTCCGAGCAGGCCGATGAGCTTGCCCGCGTGCACGATTCGCTTGCCGCGCTGTCTGCCCAGACGGCTATGGCCACGGCTCCGGCGCCCGCGATGGACGCTCCTGCCGTCGATCCGCTCGATCCTACGGGCGCGACCGGTCAGTTTATGCCCGATCCCTCGGACACCGGCTTCTTTACGCTGTCCGAGTCCGAGATGGTCCAGCAGGACCGTCAGGACCGTAAGCAGGCCAAGGTCCGTCGTCGCCATCGCCACACGGGTCTCAAAGTCTTCATCGTGCTGCTTCTGCTCATTTTGATCGCCGCGGGCGGTCTGGGCTTTGCCTACACGCGCGGCTTTGGCTTCCCGTCCCAGGAGTCTGTCGTTACCGATCTGTTCCAGGCTGCCGGCGACGGTGACACCGCAAAGGCCGAGTCTTGCCTGGCATCGAGCCTGTCCGAGGACGCTAAGTCGATGATCATCTCCTCGATTCCGCAAGGTGCCACCGTGTCCGTCGAGGGCATGGATCAGTCCATGACCGAGACGACCGCTAAGGTGAAGGCATCGCTGTCCAAGGGCGGCGAGCAGGAGTACACCGTCAAATTCGTGCGCTCCGACAACCATATCGGCTGGGCCGTTTCCTCGCTCGATATGGATTTCTCGGCTGCTGACAACCAGTAGTGACCTTATGGGATTTAGCTTTGCCCGGCGCTTCACCGCAAGTGAGGTGCCGGGCTTGCGCTAGTATCATGAGCTAGTAGTTTTCCAGCAATCATCCAACACATCAGGAGTTGCGTTGTTTTCTTTGATGGATATGTTCTTCGGTAGCTATGCGGGCGATCTTGCCATCGACCTCGGCACCGCCAATACGCTTGTCTCCGTGCGCGGCAAGGGCATCGTCATTCGCGAGCCCTCTGTAGTCGCCATCGACAAGAACGACGAGCGCATCCTAGCGGTCGGTATCGAGGCAAAGCGCATGCTCGGCCGTACGCCCGGCAACATCGTGGCCGTTCGTCCCCTGAAGGACGGCGTCATCGCCGACTTCGATGTTACCGAGGCTATGCTTCGCTACTTTATCGACAAGGCGTCTGAGAAGCGCTATCCGTGGACTCCGCGTCCGCGTGTTGTCGTCTGCGTTCCCTCCGGTGTCACGTCGGTCGAGAAGCGTGCCGTCTTTGAGGCCACGATCCAGGCCGGGGCCCGCCAGGCCTATCTGATCGAGGAGCCCATGGCTGCCGCTATCGGCGCCGACCTGCCCGTCGAGGAACCCACCGGCTCCATGGTCATTGACATCGGTGGCGGTACCACCGAGGTTGCCGTTATCGCCATGGGCGGCATCGTCGTCTCGCAGTCCATCCGTATTGCCGGTGACGAGTTCGATCAGGCCATCCTCACGCACGTTCGCGATGCCTATAACCTGGCCATCGGCGAGCGTACGGCAGAGGACATCAAGATCAAGGTCGGCTCCGCCGTGCCGCTCAAGGACGAGCTCGACGTCGAGGTCAACGGCCGCGACGTGATCACCGGTCTGCCCAAGACTGTGCGCATCGAGAGCGAGGAGATCCGTCGCGCGCTCAACAAGCCGCTCGACGAGATGGCCAAGGCCGTCAAGGACGCCCTCGACGCTACGCCTCCCGATCTTGCCTCTGACCTTATGTACTACGGCATTTTGCTGACCGGTGGTGGCGCTCTGCTACGCGGTCTCGACGTACGCCTGCGCGATGAGACCGGTGTTTCGGTCAACGTCAGCCCCACGGCGCTCGATAACGTCGTTAACGGCTGTGCCCGCGTGCTCGAGGCCAATGCGTTTGATGGTGGCTTCGTCC
>CAUDYH010000299.1 GCA_958453575.1 uncultured Collinsella sp. | reverse complement strand
ACAAGGGCAAGGGCTCGGGCGGAAAGCTCGCCGACACGGGCGACAGCTCTGGCGTTGCCGCCGGGCTCGCTGCCGCCGCCGTGGCGACAACGGTCGCAGGTGCAGCAATGCTTGCCAGTGACCGCGAAGACAGCGAAGACGCTAGCGAATAAGCAAGCCGGCCTTTTAGACACATCGACTCAATCGGGGGCGCAGGACACCGTTCCGCGCCCCCGATTTTTACCTTGGCCCAAACGCCGCCATAGGCTACATCACCATGTTCAGCGCGTTAACAAACTCCTGGGCCTTCGCACGGCTACTCAGGCTAAAGACGCAAGCGGTCAACAGCCTGTTACGTAGGAAAACGTCGCGACCCTTGATCCTGTTGACCCCCGTGATGTCCTTAAGATAGACAATCTCGGTGTGCTTGCCACCAAAAGTGCCCTTCTTGAGCACCTCGATGCGGTTAGGGTAGATCCTGACGTCTTTAAACCTACCCGAACCTTTGTCCTGGAACAGCAAAGTGTTGTTGTCCATGCCCGTCGCTCCCGTGGGGTTCGCTAAAACTGCCTCTATGGCCACATTTTAGCCACCGCAAACCCTTTTCGCAGTCGTGCGTAGAGCACCAAAATCGTGTCCGCACGAGCAAATAGACTAATACGACAAGGTTTATAAGCCGTTATCCAAGGATGGCGCCGCAAAACAAAGGATTAGCAATAGCTAAGATTTAAGCCTAAAACCCTTAGGAAGTGCTAATATATAGTTATTGAAAGAGGCTGAGATGCAGAGACGCGAATTGATCCGTATCCTCGAAGAAGCCGGCTTCATCTCGAAAGGAGGCACTAATCACGAGAAGTTCGTCAAAGGCGACAAGCTCGTGCTCGTAAAACGCCACCGAGAGATCGAGGATCAAATTGCCAAAAGAATCCTAAGGCAGGCAGGGCTTCGATAGCTCATCCTCGTCACATTTCGCATCACTTTTTAAAGGAGGTCTTACATGGTTTACGCATGGGAATTTGAGTTCTTTGATTCGGACGGTATGGTCGATGCCGTGCCATGTGGCTCGCTGGGCGGAGGAGGAACGTTTGGCTCCGACCTAAACGACGCTATCGAAAGCGCCGCTGATTTTCTCGCATGCATGGTCGACGATCATCTTATGGGTGGCATTGAACTTCCCGCGCCGGATTTCGGACATGAGCCGCGACACGGCGGCAAGATTATCGCCGTAGCCGTCAGCCGCGAACTCGCCGACATCCCCGCTGTCACCGCAGCGGATGCCGCGCGCATGCTCGGTGTTAGCTCAGCACGGGTTTCGCAACTGATAAATGCAGGACTGTTGGATTCATGGAAGGATGGCACCAAGCGCATGGTGTCCAAAGCTTCCATCGAGGCACGACTCGCCGACGCTCCAAAGGCAGGACGCCCAAAAGAGGTCCCTATTGCTGTATAAATCAATAGCGTTGCGGGTTTTTTCATTTGTCAGATTAGCTGACAAGCTCTCCCAATTCGGGACTCACTGCGTCCCGAATTGGGCTGGACACATTACCGCAGGTAGCCGCGCATCCTCAATCCAAAGTACAAGAGGTGTTTCCCATGATAGACAGACCGAAAACAACGCTGCGCGACTGCATCTACGGGCTTGCCGTCGGCGACGCGTTGGGCGTTCCCTACGAGTTCAGGCCTCGTGGCACGTTCGAATGCACGGACATGATCGGCTACGGTACGCATGGGCAGCCCGCCGGCACCTGGAGCGACGACACATCCATGACGCTTGCTACCTGTGACTCGATTAGGGAGCTTGGGCATATCGACACCGCGGACATGCGCGACAAGTTCGTAGGCTGGATTGCCCGTGGCGAGTATACGATCGACGGCGTTTTCGATTACGGCGGCACGACTGCCCACGCCCTGCACACCGGCAAAGGTGGCTCCGGCGAACGCGACAACGGCAACGGTTCGCTCATGCGCATCGCGCCCTTGGCGTTTGTCGACGCGACTGACGACGAGATCTGCGAGGTCTCCGCGATTACGCACGCCCACAGAACGTCGACCGATGCATGCGTCATATTTGTCGAGCTGATGAGGGGCGTGATGAACGGCACGCTTCCCTCGTGGGCGCTTCATCTGAAAGGTGTGCCTGAGCAGGAAATCAGGTCCGGCGGCTTCGTGCGCGACACCCTTAAGGCCGCCAGCTGGTGCTTTGTCAACACCAACAGCTACGAAGATTGCGTCCTTGCCGCCGTCAACCTGGGCGACGACACCGACACCACCGCAGCCGTCGCAGGCGCCCTCGCCGGCACGGCCTACGGTATCGAGGCCATCCCGCAGAAGTGGGTCGATACTCTACGAGGGAAGGATCTGATTGAGAGCTGCCTGTTTTAGGGCGCCATACAAGAAATAAGGCTGGAGGCACCATGGAGAGGAAGATCGCGAATATAGACGAGTTCCAAGTGGACGAAAACGGGATTCCGCTATTTCCAGCAGGACTGAAGGAAGAAGCCAACCTCTATGTTCTCCCCGACGGGCGCTACCTCCCCTGCGGGCTCTACCGAACCGAAGATGGCGGCTCACTCATTTATGAGCCATCCGGG
>CAUDYH010000298.1 GCA_958453575.1 uncultured Collinsella sp. | reverse complement strand
GAGTTGAGCACGGACTCGAGGGACTTCTCGCCCTTCTTGATCTGCTCGCGAAGCTCAGCGCGGGCGTGACGTGCGGCAGCAGCCTTCTCAAGAGCCTGCTTGCGCTGCTCGTCGGTAAGCTGAGGGAGTGCCATTCGTACCTCCAAATAGTTGGGTTATATCTGATTCAATAATTGGCATTTTAGCACGTAGAACGTACAAAATGCCTAATCGCGGCTCCATAGGTTAGACGATACCCGCAAAAAGTGCAATATACTGCGCCCAAAGTTAAGCCCCTGACCTGCGATTCCACACAAAGGATGGGAAAGTTTACGCAGGCACAGGGGCTATTTTGTGCTAATGAGACCCAAAAGTGGTGACTTAGGGGAATCTTTTACGCAACGTTTTCGACCAGCTCGGCGACGATGGCGTCAAAGGCGGCAACCGGATCGTCGGCACCGGTGATGGGACGGCCCACCACAATGTGGCTTGCGCCACGCTCGATAGCCTGGGAAGGCGTCGCCACGCGGGACTGGTCACCAAGGGCGGCACCCACCGGACGCACACCCGGAGTCACGATCAGGGCATCAGGACCCAGCAGCTCACGCATGTCGTGAGCCTCCATCGGTGAGCACACGATGCCATCGATGCCAGTGGCTTGAGCAAGCTTTGCCAAGCGGGCGGCCTCCTCGGCCACGGGAGACTCGACGCCGATCTCGCTCAAGGCATCCTGATTCATGCTCGTGAGCACGGTGATGGCGACGAGCTTGGCGCGGTCCTCACGCGCCTCCTCGGCACCCTCGCGGCAGGCAGCGAGCATAGCACCCGAGCCCAGGCCGTGGACCGAAAGCAGGTCGGCACCGGCAAGCGAGGCCGAGCGGGCAGCGCCGCGCACCTGATGCGGAATGTCATGGAACTTAAGGTCGAGGAAGACCTTAAAGCCAAGGTCCTTAAAGGTCTTGACGATCTGGGGACCCTCAGCGTAATAGAGCGTCATGCCGACCTTGAGCCAGGCGGCATGGCCCGAAAGCTCGTGGGCGAGCTCGAGCGCGCGCTCACGGTCGCAGTCGAGGGCGACGATAACACGGTCGCGGGCATCATTCTCTAGCATTCGAAAGCACCCACCAGCTCGTTGATGTCCTTTACGCCCTGGGACTCGGCCCAGGCCTCGAGCTCCTGCGCGATCTTAAGCGAAGCGCACGGATCGACGAAGTTGGCCATGCCGACCGACACGCAGGTGGCGCCGGCCAGGATAAACTCAGCCGCATCCTCGCCAGTCATGACACCGCCGACACCGTTGATGGGGATATCGACGGCCTGGGCAACCTCCCAGACCATGCGCACGGCAATGTGGTGGCACAGCGGGCCCGAAAGGCCGCCCTTGGGCTTGGCCACGCGGGACTTGCGGGTATGGACGTCGATGGCCATGCCCTGGATGGAGTTGATGACCGAAAGGCCGTCGGCGCCGGCAGCCTCGAGGGCCTTGGCGATCTCGGCGACGTTGACCGGCGCCATCTTCACGAACAGCGGCTTATCGGTCACCTTGCGGCAAGCAGCCATAACGGAAGAGGCGCCCTCGGGCGTGGAGCCCATGGCGGCACCGCCGGCGGCGATATTAGGGCAGCTCACGTTGATCTCGTAGCCGGCAGCCCAGGGGCACAGCTCGACATACATCTCGAGTGCGCGGACAAACTCGTCAACGGAGTGCCCGGCAACCTGGCAAATGACCTGGCAACCGTCCTTGGACAGCTGCTCGAGCCACGGGCCGGACTCACGGGCAAAGGCGGCGACACCGGGGTTCTGCAGTCCCACGGAGTTGATCATACCGCCAGGAATCTCGGCCATGCGAGGCGCAGGGTTGCCCGGCCAGGGCTCGGCGGCACAGCCCTTGGTGGTAATGGCGCCCAGCTGGGAAACATCGAAGAAATTCTGGAACTGCCAACCGTAGCCGAAGGTACCGGCTGCGGTGTTGATGGGGTTCTGCATCTTGACGCCGCCGAAATCGACGGCCATGTTCACGGTACCCACTAGAAGACCACCACCTTGGAAGCATCGAACACGGGGCCGCACATGCAGGCGCCCTTCATACCGTCGACCGTCTCGACATTGCAGGTGTTGCAGGCGCCAAAGCCGCAGCTCATCATGCGCTCGAGCGACACCTCGCAGTACGCACCGGCCTCAGCGGCAGCGGCGGCGACTTTCTTCATCATGACGGCGGGGCCGCAGCTGGCCACGTAGTCGTAGCCGCCCTCGCCAAGCAGTTCTGCGGCAGGATCGGTGCAAAAACCGTGCGTGCCGAGCGAACCGTCGTCGGTGCACACGTTAACCGTGGCGCCCAGCGCGCGGAACTCATCGACACCCACGACTTTGGAAGCAGTGCCAAAGCCCAGGCACACGTCCACATCAACACCCTGCTCGGCAAGCATGCCGGCAAGACACAGCACAGGCGGAACGCCGATGCCACCGGCGACGAGCAGTGCCTTCCTGGTGCCCTCGGGTACCATCCAGCCACGGCCACCGGGGCCCAACAGGTTAGAGGTGGAGCCAGGGCCCATCTGGGACAAACGGCGGGTATCGTCGCCCACGACGGCGTACC
>CAUDYH010000297.1 GCA_958453575.1 uncultured Collinsella sp. | reverse complement strand
CACCAGGACTCGTTCTCCACGTACCAGCCGATGGTCTGCTTCAGGCCCTCGGCGAAGTCGGTGTGGGCCGGCCTCCAGCCCAGCTCGCGCTGGAGCTTCGTGCTGTCGATGGCGTCGCGGCGGTCGTGGCCGGGGCGGTCGGCGACCCAGTCGAAGTCCTCGGGGTCGCGCCCCATGGCCTCCAGGATCATGCGCAGGACCGTGATGTTGTCCCTCTCGCCGTCCGCTCCGATGAGGTAGGTCTCCCCCGTGCGGCCCTTGGTCAGGATGTCCCAGACGGCCGAGGAGTGGTCCTCGGTGTGGATCCAGTCGCGGACGTTCTCGCCGCGGCCGTAGAGCTTGGGGCGGACGCCGTCGATGATGTTCGTGATCTGCCTGGGGATGAACTTCTCCACGTGCTGGTAGGGGCCGTAGTTGTTGGAGCAGTTGGAGATCGTTGTCCGTAGGCCGTAGGTGCGGGTCCATGCGCGCACGAGCATGTCGGAGCTGGCCTTGGTGCTCGAGTACGGGCTGCTCGGGTGGTACGGCGTCTCCTCGGTGAACTTGGCCGGGTCGTCGAGTGCCAGGTCGCCGTAGACCTCGTCGGTGGAGACGTGGTGGTAGCGGACGCCGTGCTTGCGGACGGCCTCCAGCAGGCGGAAGGTGCCCTCGACGTTGGTGCGGAGGAACGGCTCGGGGTCGGCGATGGAGTTGTCGTTGTGGCTCTCGGCGGCGTAGTGCACGATGGCGTCGTGGCCCGGGACGACCCTATCGAGCAGAGCGGCGTCGCAGATGTCGCCCACGACGAGCTCCACGCGGTCGGAGGGCAGACCGGCGATGTTCTCGGGGTTGCCGGCGTAGGTCAGCTTGTCCAGGACGGTCACGTGCACGTCGGGGTGGTTGTTGACCACGTAGTGCACGAAGTTGCTGCCGATGAAGCCGCAGCCGCCCGTGACGATGATGTTGTGGGGTTCAAAAATCTCAGACATGAAAATCCAATCTGAAGCATGTATAGCTTCTTTAGTATGCCGCAGGAAGTGACGCCGCGACACTATTCAACAAAACTATCGGACATTTCGGCATGCGATAAGAGCCATAACCTTCGCAGAATTACCTCCTGTACAAAACGCCTCCGGAATGCAGTCTTTGTCGTAGTGAAAAACCGAATCCCCAGTTATTTCACGTAAGTAATGTCCTGTTTTGGCGCCGACCGGGAAATAGCATAACGATGATTCCCGCGATCTTGATAAACAGGGACGAAAGAATGGTATTTTCCGCTCGTCTTAATCTTGTAAATCTCATCCACGCTATACGGAAGATTGGGGAAATCAGCCCTTGAGATCAGCACGAAATAATTCGAGGAATACAGCACATGATGGGCAAACTCATCAGAATGGATCTCTTTTAAGCCCTCATCGACAAATACAATCGAGTCATGAACGGACGAAAGCTGGTTTCGCCAATCATAATCGGTCAGGGCGACACAGGGACAATCGCATTGCAAGGAAACGCCCGACTGCTCGCCCGTTCGCATGTAGTCTGCGACCATGTCAAACAGTGTCGTCTTACCCGTGCCGCTATCGCCACGCACAATAGTGATGTTCCGCTTGATGGTAAATGTGTACTTGGTTCCCCTGCGGCGGGAAATCTTAACGAGATGCGAACCGTTCATAAGCAGTACCTACAGATACGGAATCGACTCGTGAATCAATTCGGCCATGTTGTGAACGATTCGGCCGCTATTCACGACTTTAATTTTAAAATCCTCGCGACCAAAGTCCATCACATGATAGAGATTCACAACAAGTTTGCGGTCTTTCGCCATGTCGAGAATCCACTTGGCACAGTTGTCACCACAGGTAGAAGCGTTAAAAATTTGCTTACGATCAAATCTCATAAGCAGCAGCGTTTTCACGCCACCAGAAAGCTGGAGTGGGGAGATGGATCCAAGCACAGGGCTTTCGATGACGTTTTCGGAAACAACATCCGATCGATCAACATCTTTAATTATCGAGACTGCATAGGGATCCGTAATCCAAGAAGACCGGTAAGAGTTTTTGAAATATGTCGCTGTGTTGTAAATCGCTTCTGGCATATCGCCAAAGTAGACGCTTAACACATCCACTCCCAATCATATTGTCTTTATGGTCAACGTAATCATAACGAAAGGGGCCACCAGATAAACGGTGACCCCTAAAAGAAAACAAGCTTGCGCTAGTACTCGCGCGGGCTGTTGACGATCTCGCCGGCGGCGACCTTCTTCAGGTGCTGCCCGTAGACCGACTTGCCGTAGGCCTTGGCCGCCTCCTCCAGCTCGGCGGTCGTGATCCAGCCGTTCTCCCAGGCGATCTCCTCGGGGACCGAGACCGGCAGGTCCTGGGAGTGCTCCACGGCGCGGACGAACTCCGCGGCCTCGTGCAGGCTCTCCATGGTGCCGGTGTCGAGCCACGCGTAGCCGCGGCCGAGGGTGACCACGGACAGCGTCCCCTCCTCCAGGTACATCTGGTTGAGCGTCGTGATCTCCAGCTCGCCACGGGCGGAGGGCTCGACCTCGTGCGCCTTGGCGGCCACGTCGCCCGGGTAGAAGTACAGGCCGGTGACG
>CAUDYH010000296.1 GCA_958453575.1 uncultured Collinsella sp. | reverse complement strand
CTGTCGATCGAGGACAGCGGCTCGCGCTTCTCCAAGAACGTGACGGTTGAGGGCTCAGTGCGCGGCTCGCGCGGTGACCTGTACAAGACGCACGTGGCGCTCGACATGGACGAGCACGAGGTGATCGACTACGACTGCGATTGCCCCGCTGCCTATCGCTACCCCGGCATGTGCAAGCACGCCATCGCCACGGCGCTAGCGTACCTGGACGCCAGCGGCATTGAGCCTGTTGAGGGGCTGCGCACGCCGGTCCGCACGTTTACGGCGGCGCCCAAGCAAGCCGCGCGTCCTGCGTCTGCCGCACCGGCGGTCAACCCTAACTTTCCCTTCCCGGCGCCGGTTCCCACGAGCCCGAGCCTCATGAAGGCGCTCTCCGATCTTTCGGACGCGCGCATGGATGAGTTGGCGGGCATGCGCCGCAAGCTCGCCGGCACTGTCGACCCCGATGCCCCCAAGGCGGTGTTGGAGCCCTCGCTGGTGCCGTACTACAATCCACTGTTCGCCGACCGCTTTAGCTGGGCACTCGAGTTCCGCATCCGCTGCGGTTCGGTGTCCTACGTGGTCAAGGATATCGACGGCATGGCCGCCGCCTACATGCGCGGCAGCACGTTCTCGTACGGCAAGAAGCTCACATTCCTCCATGTGCCCGAGGCCTTCGACGAGGTTTCGGTGCGCCTGCTCGATCTTGTTGTGGCAACGGTTGTGTATCTGAGCGACATCACGAGTTCGCGTTCGGCGTCGTACGATTTTGCACGCAGCGGCTTTGTCGCCGAGCGCCAGCTGCCGCTGTCCGAGCATGACATCGTATACATGCTGGACTTGCTGCGTGGCCGGACCATTTCCTTTGAGCCCGCCTGGTCGCGGGGAACGACGACGCATCGTTCCTACGAGGTAGCGGTTGAGTTGTCGCCGGTGGGGGAGGACGAGGCCTCGGCAAAACAACCGCCGCTCCTTGCCGCCAAGATCGCGCCGGCGGCCGGTGGCAGCTACGACCTGCGCCTGCCCGCCGATATGTACTGCTTTGCCTCGGGTGACGTTGCCTATCTGGTCGACACACACCGCGCGCGCCGCGCCGATGCGGCGTTTGCCCAGCATGCCGCACCGTTTCTGTCGCGTCTGCTGCCCTGTCGCACGCCGGTCCATATCGCTGCCGAGCAGGTGGGCGAATTCTGCCGCATGGCACTGCCCGTGCTGCGCGAATACACTGACCTCACCGCTCCCGCCGTGCTCGACACCGTGGCGCCCGAGCCGAGCTTTGCCATGGCAATCGGTGTCGACGACGGGCTTGTGACCTGCAAGATTACGGTTGCCTACGGTGGTTGGTCGGGAGATCTCTTTAGCCTGGGTGCTCCGGGAAGCCCCTTCGAAGAACAGCGTCCGGGCGTGCCGCCGCGCGACGAGATAGCAGAGTTTCGCGTTATGGACACGGCGGCTCTGTATTTCGACTTTTACGAGGGCGGCCTGGCGTTTGAGGAACGCGATGACGAGAGCCTGTTCCACTTGCTGACCGAGGGCCTGTCCGCCCTGTCCGAGCTGGGCGAGGTCATGCTCAGCGACCGCCTACGCCAGATCTCGGTCCGCCCTGCGCCCAAGCTTTCGGTGCGTGTAACCGTCAAGAGCAACCTGCTCGACGTCGAACTGGGCGCGAGCGGCCTTTCGGCGGCAGACCTTGCCATCTACCTCGACTCGTACAAGCGCCACCAGACGTTTGCGCGTCTCACGTCCGGCGACATCGTACGCCTGGACGAGGGAGCGCGCGCCGCGTTTGGCCTTGCCGAGGACCTGGGCGTCGATGCTGTCGACCTGCTCGACGGCGTGTCGCTTCCCGCGTCGAGCACCCTGTTCGTCGACAGCATGCTTGCGCGCACGCCCGCGCTCGAGGCCGATCGCGACGCCGCGTTCCGCCGTACCGTCGAGCGCCTGGACACGCTCGGCAAGATGGACTTTACGGTGCCGGTCTCGCTCAAGGCCACACTGCGCGGCTATCAGGTCGACGGCTACCAGTGGCTCGGTTCGCTCGAGCACCTGGGTCTCGGCGGTATTTTGGCCGACGACATGGGCCTGGGCAAAACGCTGCAGATGATCGCACATATCCTGGCGCGCGTGGAAGCGGGGGACACTAAGCCCACGCTTGTGGTGTGCCCTGCGTCGCTCGTGTACAACTGGACTGCCGAGCTGGAGCGCTTTGCGCCTTCGCTCGACGTGTGCGCCATCGTGGGTGCCAAGGCACAGCGCCGCGTGCAGATAGCCGGCGTGGCCGAGCATAACGTGGTCGTGACGTCATATGACCTCATGCGCCGCGATATCGACGAGTATGCCGAGCAGGACTTTGCCCGCGTTGTGCTCGACGAGGCCCAGTACATTAAAAACCCGCTCACGCAGGTAGCGCGCGCCGCCAAGCGCCTGCCAGCCGGTGTGCGCTTTGCCCTGACGGGCACGCCCATCGAAAACCGCCTGTTCGAGCTCTGGAGCATCTTCGACTTTTTGATGCCGGGCCTTTTGGGGACGCGCGAGTCGTTTGCCAAGCGCTTCGAAAGCCCGGTCGAGCACGCCGAGGGTGACAGCGCTGCTTGCCTACAGGCGCTC
>CAUDYH010000295.1 GCA_958453575.1 uncultured Collinsella sp. | reverse complement strand
AGCTTGTCGAATGCGTCGATCTCCTCGGACACGTGGACGTGGTAGCTGTTGGTGATGTAGCCCTTGTCCGTCACGCCCGGGATGATGCCAAAACGACGCTGTAGGCACTTGGCGAACTTGTAGGTCGTCGACTCAAGCGGGGTCCCGTACAGCGAGAAGTCAATATCGCTTTCTGCCTTCCACTCGGCGCACTTGTCGTTCATGCGCTGCATAACCGCCATGGCAAAGGGCGTGCCCTCCTTCTCGGTGTGGCTGTGACCCGTCATGTACTTGACGCACTCATACAGACCGGCATACCCCAGGCTGATGGTGGAATAGCCGCCCACGAGCAGCTTATCGATCGTCTCGCCCTTCTTCAGACGCGCCAGGGCGCCGTACTGCCAAAGAATCGGTGCGGCATCCGAAAGCGTACCCATCAGACGCTCATGACGGCACAGCAGGGCGCGGTGGCACAGCTCAAGGCGCTCGTCGAAGATCTTCCAGAACTTGTCCATGTCCTGATGCGAGCTCAGCGCGACATCGGGCAGGTTAATGGTCACAACACCCTGGTTAAAGCGACCATAGTACTTGGGCTTGGTCGGGTCATAGTTCAGCGCGTTGGCAACATTGTTAAAGCCGTTACCGGAGCGGTCGGGCGTCAGGAAGCTACGGCAGCCCATGCAGGTATAGCAGTCGCCGTTGCCCGCGGTCTCGCCCTTCGACAGTTTGAGCTCGCGCATCTTCTTCTCGGAGATGTAGTCGGGCACCATGCGCTTGGCAGTGCACTTCGCAGCCAGCTGAGTCAGGTAGAAGTACGGGGAATCCTCGTAAACGTTATCGTCCTCGAGCACGTAGATAAGCTTGGGGAACGCCGGAGTGATCCACACGCCGGCCTCGTTCTTAACGCCCTCATAGCGCTGACGGAGCGTCTCCTCCACGATCATGGCAAGGTCGTGCTTCTCCTGCGCCGAGCGAGCCTCGTTGAGATACATGAAGACCGTCACGAACGGCGCCTGGCCATTCGTGGTCATTAGGGTCACGACCTGATACTGAATCGTCTGAACGCCGCGACGGATCTCGTCACGCAGACGGTCCTCAACGACCTCGCGGACCTTCTCGGCAGATGCCGAAACGCCGAGCTCCTCGAGCTCGCGGGCGACCTCGCCGCGAATCTTTTGACGGCTCACCTCAACAAAGGGGGCGAGATGGGTCAGCGAGATAGACTGGCCGCCGTACTGGGAGGATGCAACCTGGGCGATGATCTGTGTCGCGATGTTGCAGGCCGTCGAGAAGCTGTGCGGCTTCTCAATCAGCGTACCCGAGATAACAGTACCGTTCTGGAGCATATCCTCCAGGTTCACCAGATCGCAGTTGTGCATGTGCTGGGCAAAGTAGTCGGAATCGTGGAAGTGGATCAGGCCCTCATTATGAGCATCCACAATCTCCTGGGGCAGCAGCACACGCTGAGTCAGGTCCTTGGAGATCTCGCCGGCCATGTAGTCACGCTGAACGGAATTAACGGTCGGGTTCTTGTTGGAGTTCTCCTGCTTGACCTCTTCGTTGTTGCACTCGATGAGCGACAGAATCTTGTCATCGGTCGTGTTCTTCTGGCGCTTCAGGCTCTGAACATAGCGATAGATGATGTAGTGGCGGGCAACCTCGTAGCAGTCGAGGCGCATAATCTCGTCCTCGACCAGATCCTGGATCTCCTCGACCGATACGGTGTGGCCGGCCTTCTCACATGCCTCGGCGACGTTTTGCGCCGCGTAGATCACCTGGCGGTCGGTAAGACGAGAGCCCTCCACGACCTCCAAGTTTGCGGCGCGGATCGCATTGACGATCTTTTCGATGTCAAAGACAACCTCGGTGCCGCTGCGCTTGATGATCTTCATCCTCTTGCCTCTTTCGCGTCGTAGTCTCATTGCGCTTCAGAGCCAAACGATACCCGGCAGGGCGTGCCCCTGTCTTGCGGCGCCGTCGCGCAATCTGTGTTCTCGATAAACCATAAGTCTCCATGCGGACATGCCCAGGAGCCGATCAAGCGGCTCAGGGACACGTTCAAAAGAGGCAGTTAAGGTCTTCGTTCTCTGTCCGCCATCTATCATACGACAAAGACGCATCTATATCCTGTATTCTTTTTTTAGGTCAAACACAACATATAGTGTTTCAGCAGGTCAAAGCAATTGGTCATTTTGCAGACGCATTAATTATGAGGGGCTCTTGGCAAGTCGGTAAAACGTTACCAACACGGCTACCTGCATGGCAGTTATAAAACCCCCTTAGTCAAGCCGCTGACAAATCCTACCAAAACCAAGCCGCTCACGCCAAAAGAATCCAAAAGATAATGCTTGACCAACATGTTGCGGTCGTGCCTTGCCGAGCCTCATGCAACCGCGGCACGAGTCCTTGAAAGATATGTGTATGCAAACGGAGAAGATGAGAGTTTCCCCGGATGACTACTGAGAAGCATCCCGGAAGATCAAAAACTCGAAATTTGGTGACGTATTTGGCGACACATTTGGCAACCAAAACAAAACAGCCCAGAGGACATAGCCTCTGGGCTGCGAACATTTGGTGGGCGTTAGAAGATTTGAACTTCTGACCTCTTCCGTGTC
>CAUDYH010000294.1 GCA_958453575.1 uncultured Collinsella sp. | reverse complement strand
CAAGGCTCTCCGCCGTGCTGGAAACGTGCGCGAAGTTCAACGTGAAGAATCTGGACGATTTCGATCGGAGGCTCTCGACCCTGCAGCGTCGCGGAAACGAGGGCGGCGAGGGCTACAGGAGGCTGATAGAGGCGCGGTCGTACGTAACGGAGAAAGGCCTCATGCAGCGCGATAGCGATCCGGCTGCCGTTGCGACGAGGATGCGCGGGAACCAGGGTTCCAGCCAGCGAGTCCGCGAGCAGGAAGCGGAACGCGCAAGGGCGAGGGAAAGGGGTGGCAGATGATAGTGAAGATCACCTACGACGACCAGAGGCTCGACGTGTTCGACACATCCGCGTTCACGGCAGGACTTCCCCTCGGCAAAGCCAACATGCTCACGAACTTCGAGGTTCGCTTCGATCGCTTGGGAGAGGGAGGACTCTGGCTTGCCGCCCACAGCTATCAGGCATGCGGCGAACACGAGGATGAAGGCGACGAGATTCCGGTCGCAAGGCGGACGAAAGGATGGCGTTTTCTCCTTTCCTCGGCCGAGGAGCTTGAGCATGTTGAGCTCGTGGTGGTCGATGGCGAGGCGATCATCAAGCGGGTGCTCGGCCACCTGATAGACCTCCAGAGCTTTGACGAGGCAGCTTACGAATGCACGGGAACGTCATCTGCCGGGCTGCATGCTCGGATAGCAGAGCTCTACGAATACATGCAGGTTATAAGCGGGGAAGAATCGCCGGACATTCCGGGCGTGGATAGGGAGACGGTTTCCGCGTGCGTGAGCGCGCATGCGAAAGCGCAGGCCGAAAGCGATAAAGAGTGCGAGCAGGATTGGGGAGATATCGATGAAGTTGGTTGGTAGCTTCGTGCGTTGGCTTATCAAAGCGGTATTCCGCTTCATGTAGGAAGGTGATGCAGATGAAGGTCAAAGAGATGGTTAGAGACAATAAGGTCAAGTGGGCGATAGCATGCGTCATTATCGGCTTGGTGTTTGCTGTCGGCATCACGCTCGTGTCATGCTCGGGCATCGCCAGCGTTGGAGGAATAGGCGCGAACCAGGCGGTCGCCGATGCGGCTGACGGCGTGGTCGAGAACGTTGACTTGCCAGAAGCCGAAACAGAGTCTATTGGGCAAGAGGCGGATGACGAGACGGGGACAGAGAAGGCCGAGAGCATATCCGGCGACGAAGCAACAGCCCAGGGTAAAGCTGCGCCTTCCCAGGGTTCTGCCGAGGATGCACAACATCAAAGGTCTACGGGCGAACCAAAAGGAAACTCAGCAGTTCCGTCCCAGAGCGCCTCACAGAAGAAATGGGTGGAGGACACAGAGCGCGTATGGGTCGTTGACAGGGAAGCCTGGACTGAAAGCGTTCCCATTTATAGCACGGTGGAGGTCTCCATCTGCAACATCTGCGGAACCGACATTACCGGCAACACCTCCGCCCATGCGAAAGAGCACATGAAGGCCGGTGAAGGATCAGGGCATCATAGCGAAATCCGTCAAATAGTCACCGGCTACAACACAGTTAGCCATAAGGAAGAGGGACATTGGGAAACGAAAGTCGTTGGTGGTCATTGGGAGTGAATTAGAGAGCTTGCTATGAGCGATGCTGCCTGTTCAAATAACCATACGGGCAGCATCGCCTTATTATCCGTCAGGCTACCTGGTGTTTGCTGAAGCAACGCCTAGATAGCAGAGTTCCTATCACGAACAGCGCCGCGTAGAAGATCGCCAGCACAACGGGGTATTCAATGACCAGAGGTCCGATTGAATAGGAAACCATGTCGAAGAAGTTATTCGCATCGAGCGCCAGGAACGGGAATAGGAACAGCACATGGTTCGCGATGTTGTTGTGCAAGTTGGACATCATCATCGGCACGATCACGATGGCGGCGATGATGGCAAGTATCCCCATGGAAGAGCGCATCTTAGAGGAGAGCAGCAGGGTGATCCCGAGCAACCCCAGCATAACGAGGTAGCCGACAACGCATAAGGCCAGCACCGCAGCGCCTAAGCTTAAGTCGTAGGTATTGCAAAGCTCTCGCAGTTGCAGGGGGAGGCCCGCGCCCTCTGCTCCGAAGAATACGAGCGGCACTCCGAGCAAGACCGCGAGCATAATGATGTACACAACGCTTGCCACAATGATCGAAGCGATCGCCTTGGCGGCACCCAGCTTCGATTTACCGAGCTTCGTCGAAAGCAGAACCGCATCTGTCTTCTCGCGATATTCAATGTTGAACACGCTCGCACAGGCGATGGCGCACACGATGAGCGCGAAGATAAGGAAAGCCGAAATGTCGAAGAAATCGAGCCAGCCGCCCGCATATCCGTACTCAACGGGAGTCTGAACATTACTTGCCTTCTCCTTCCAAAAGGCCCGTTCTGCCTCCGAGTAAGCGAAGGCTTGGTTTCCGCCTGCCAGCTCCGAGGCCGCTTTTTGGCGCGCTTGTCCGTATAGGTCAAGCGTTACGTTCGTGTCGATGCGCGAGGCCACGGATACCGGCATCTCGAAACCCTGCATCCAGGGACCTACGATGAGCGAGAGGTAGTTCGTACGCGGCGCGTAAAAGTCCCAATAGGCCTCTGCATCCGTCCCCATGGTCGAGCCGCC
>CAUDYH010000293.1 GCA_958453575.1 uncultured Collinsella sp. | reverse complement strand
AGGCTCGACGACTTTGACGCCGTCGTGGTGGCTGCTGGCGCCCGTGCCCCGCGCGGTCTTTCGGCTACGAACGTGGACGCCCCGGGCGTGGTGTACGCCGTGGACTATCTGACGGCTTCGACCGTGTCGGTTCTCGACGGCGGCGAGCCCGCGGTCGATGCGCGTGGCCTGGACGTTGTGGTCATTGGCGGCGGCGATACCGGTAACGACTGTGTGGGTACCGCCGTGCGCCAAGGCGCGCGCAGCGTGCGCCAGTTTGAGTTCTTGCCAGCTGCGCCCGATAAGCGCGCGGCAGGCAACCCCTGGCCGCAGTGGCCCAACGTTAAGAAGACCGATTACGGCCAGCAGGAGGCTATCGCTGCGATGGGTGGCGAGATGCGTGCCTGGGCCGTGGATACACTCGAGGTGCTGCTGGACAAGAAGGGTGCGGCTGCGGGTCTGCGCGTGGTCGATCTGGACTGGTCGGCGGGAAAGCCCGAGCGCATCGCGGGCTCCGAGCACGAGGTGCCAGCGCAGCTGGTGCTCATCGCCTGCGGCTTTACGGGTCCGGAGTACGGTGTGTTCGATGCGGTGAGCGTGCCTGTTGCCACCGCTGGTCGTCCGCTGCCGGTGATGGCTGCCGAGGGCTCGCATCTCGCGGCTCGCACGGAGGGCGTCGCCGCTGATGCCGCGCCGGTGTATGTGGCGGGTGATGCCCGCAACGGCAGCTCGCTCGTGGTGAGTGCCATGGCCGATGCCCTGGCCTGCGCAGCCGAAGTCGCCGAGGCACTGGAACTGTAAAGTAGTCACGGAGATATTCAACAATCGAATCGGCAAGGGCTGTCCCTAACTGCCGGCACAAAAGGAACGTCCCTAAGTGCCGACAGTTAGGGACGTTCCTTTTGTGCCGGCATTCGGGGACACTCCTTGCGGATTTGCGAGCAGTTTGCTCGTTTGTCGACGTACGGGTGTTCATTTGTCGACTTCTCGGGCTGTGGTCACCTGTTGTTTCTGTGGTGGCTGCGGGCATCTGGCTCAAAAGGGCGGGTTGGCCGTCTATGTCTACCTGCGGTTTTGTTGCGGTGCGCATTTTCGATCAAGCTTTTCGTCAAGTGTTTGGTCAGTATCTGGTTTGCAGTCGGAGGCCTATTTTGCCCGCGCTGGTCGTGGCTGCCCACCTTCCTCGTAAGCTCAAATTGAGGTCCATCAGTTTGAGGAGGATGCCATGACTGACCACGCTTTTGACCGAGCAGAGCTAGCCGAAGCCGTCGGCAACGATATTGCCGACATGGCTCACTTTTGGATGCTGCGGAAGTTTCAATTCCTGGAGCCGGCACGCGAACAGTTCGAGATTATCGTCGACCCGTGGCTCAGCTATTGCGAGGAACCTTCTCAAAACGAAATCATGGCCTACAACATGGCATTTACCGATTGGCTGCTCTTCGAGCGCCCCTATCGCCATGGCAAGACGCTGCTCGAGCTGTATGTTGACGAGCCGCCGGCATCGCTTTCGCCTGCCTCGCTCAAGCGGCTCGAGCAGGTACGCGACACGCAGTATTTCTCGCGCTTTGGCATTTTGGACAAGGATCCCGCGACTGGCATGGTCGTGCTGAAGGACACGCGCACCGACCGTCGCTTTGACGTCTACGACCCACATATCGTGCAAAAGGAGCGCTGGAACGATGGTGCGATTGCGGTGCGACTCGCGTGCGTCGACGATGTCTGGCTGACGGCGGGGCAGCTCTACCTGTATGACATCGCGCGCCTGAGCGACACGACGGTCGACGGGCCGGGCTCGGTGCATCCCGAGGACCTGGAGGACGGTTTCGACACCTCGTGCATCAGCTTCTTTTTGCGCCTGGTCCGCGACATCATGGGTGCCCAGGGGCGGTATGTGAAGTCGCTCAACATCTACGAACAGGAATGGGAGTAGGGGATGGACGGTTGTCGCCTGCCTTGCCTTCTGCCTTTATGTCTCGATCTGTAACGTTTAGGGACAAAAAACCGGTCTACCTGTTACAGATCGAGACGAATACCTGGGCGCCGCTGGTTTGTCTAAATCTGTAACGTTTAGGGGCCTGGAGAACGTCTAACTGTTACAGATCAAGACGTTTATCAGCGGAGGCAACGGTGACAATGGTCCATTTGTCCGATGTGGTGGTGATGGAAGTGTCTAATACCGTTCTCAAACACAAGCATACGGCTCGCAACACGTTGGCGCGGAATAGGATGCTTGCCAGGCTCACGGAGGCGGCTGAACTAGGCGTGCTGCTTGTGACGCACGACAATGCCGAGCTCATGTGGCTGCGGCGCCATGTGGGAACCGACGATATCGCGGAGCCTGAGTCGCACCTGTTCTGTTTTCAGCATGATTGGGATGCGTTGACGCCGACGGAGCGAGCGCTGCGGACCATCAAAGGGCTTGCGGAGTTTCATCCCGATTGGGCGTTTTGGGGTTACGACGCGGCACTTTTGTGGGGTCTGGAGGTGCCAAATGATCTGCTTGGGCCGCGATTTCTTGTTAAGACAGGTTGCTCGGTGCCGCTGAGTGCAGGATGCCGGCTGTTGCGTCCGCAGGCGGCGGGTGCGCTTGAGCGCGTCGACGGCGTGCGAGTGACG
>CAUDYH010000292.1 GCA_958453575.1 uncultured Collinsella sp. | reverse complement strand
CGTAGCACCTAACTCGTGCATCATGGACAGCCAAACGTCCATGGAAGATCTCGGGCGTTGCATCGGTGATTGCATTCACGAACGTGGGCAGCGCCCTGCCGTTTTTGTGGATTACCTTCAACTCATTGCAGCAACCAATTTCAATGTTCGCGCGGAAGAACGCGTTGTCATCACCGCTTGCGTCCAAGCCCTGGGCAACATCGCCCGGACGTATGACGTCCCCGTTTTCCTGATAAGCAGCGTCGCGCGCGATAAGTACAACGATGCGAACACCGAGCTCAACGTCTTCGCTGGCTCGCAGGGTATCGACTACGGCTCCGACAACGCTCTCTTCCTGCAGGTCGACGGCGGGGACAAGAAGGAGCGGAAGTACAACTCAGAGCTAGATGTTCGTCCCCTGCTCGTTCGCGTCCTTAAGGCACGCTATGGCACGCTTGGGAGCGCCAAGCTCACCTTCGACGCGCCCCATGCCACCTTCTATGACCAGGAGGGCTAGGCCATGCGCGGCAACAGCAAGACCGCGCATATCAACGTCCGCATGACCGAGGAGGAGCGTGCCGTCATCATGGCGCGCTCTTCCTCTTTTGACATGGCCCCATCGACGTTCATGCGCGAAGCTGCCCTCCGCATCGGGCAGAAGCCCGTCAAGGTCGCCGACGAGGCGACCTTGCGGCAAATCCTCCACCAGATGAAGAAGCAGGGCGGAAACCTCAACCAGGCCGTCCATGCCGCAAACGCCTATGGCGTGGATGCGCAGACGGCCCGACAGCTCACGGAGGCCGTCCGACTGGTGTCGAGCACGGCCTCGCAGCTTTCAAACCTCATCTCCAAGAATCGAGAACTATCATGAAAACCAAGATGCTCACAGCGCTCCTATCATCCCTTTTCCTAGCGATCCTCGCATGCCCCGTACTCGCCGCCCCCATCGACATGCTCGTCGCCGGGTACGGACTCGACGCATCGGCAATTCCCACAACGTTCGACGCGGAGACCGTCCTCGGCTGGTGGCTCTCGGACGGGTTCGTCACCCATCCCCTCGGGGCCTTGTTCGTCTTCCTCCTTGCACTCTGCACCTGCGCCCTCATCGCCTACTCAAGCGCCCTCAAATCACGAGCCGAGGACGGCGGCGTGCTCGGCGACGCCCACGTCAAGACAGGTCGCGAGGTCGTGAAGGGGTCCGTGACCTGGGACGGCTCGACGATCCCATCGTCGCGCGGGTTCGTCTACGGTTTCACCAAATATCGCGGTAAGCCCTGTTATCTCTACGAGCCGAAGAAGATGATTTTCGTATCAGGGGCCACTGGGTCAGGTAAGTCACGCTTCCTCTACCTCCCCTCAATCGACCTGCTCAGCTACGGCGACGCCTCCAACGGCTCCGAGCCCGCGACCCTCGTCGTCTCCGACGTGAAGAACGAGCTCATAGAGCTCACGGGCGATGAGCTTGCCCGTCGTGGCTACCACGTCCTCCTGCTCGACACGCAGCACCCCTATCGCGGCCATAGGTTCAACCCGCTCAAGCAGGTTCTCGACCTCCATGCCGAGGAGCGCGACCAGGAGGCTGAGCAGGCAGCGGACGCCATCGCGGAGCTCGTGGTCCAGGACGACGAGAGAGGCAAGGGTTCGCACTGGACGGCATCGGCCAGGGGCCTGCTCTCGGCCCTGGTCCTGCTGGTCTCAATGTCCGACGAGTGCCCGGAGGGATCAAAGCACCTCGCGACCGTCTGCGAAGTCCTGGACCGCGGTACCGAGGCAGAGGGCGACGACCCATCCGAGCCCCTGAAGGCCGTCTTCCGCTCCCTGCCGAGCGGCCACCCCGCCAAGGGAAGGGCGTCGCAGTTCATCTCCTCGGGCGGCAACGAGCTCAGGAGCATCCTCTCGACGCTCAAGGTGGCACTCCGCCCGTTCTCGTCCGCCCCGGTCGCCTGGATGACCTCCGGCTCCGACATCGACCCGCGCACGGTACTCACGGAGAAGAGCGCCGTCTTCCTCCACGTGCTCGACGAGGGCTCACCCTACAACTGCATCGCGGCGATATTTCTCTCGCAGCTCCGGGCTTCGGTCCAGGCGGTCGCGGACGTGAACGGCGGCAGGCTCCCCCGCCCCGTGCAGATACTCGGCGACGAGTGGGGCAACCTGCCCCGCGTCGAGTGCCTGCCCGCCCTCCTCAGTCTCGGGCGCGGGTGCGGGACGTTCTGGGTCGGAGCGACGCAGGACGTATCCCAGCTCAACAAGTATGGCGAGAGAGACGGCCGCAGGAAGATCCTCGCGAACTGCGGGGTCAAGATTGCGATGAAGCTCGCCGAGGAGGAGGACCGCCGGTACTTCACCGAGCTCATCGGCAAGACCACGCGCCACACGCAGGGCACGAGCAACGGCAGGGCCGCGTCGGGCACGTCATCCTCGACGTCCTACAGCGAGAGCGCCGACGACGTGATACACCCCTGGGAGTGGCGCGGCATGGCCCCGGACCGGGACGGGATCATCGTCGTGAAGCACGCGGACAACGGTATGCCCGCATGTCGAGCCGGCGTTTTCCGCTCCCCCGTCACCGACTGCACCAACACGCCCACAAGGGAGCACTTCGACCTCGGGACCCCCGAGCACGAGGCGGAGAACCGTC
>CAUDYH010000291.1 GCA_958453575.1 uncultured Collinsella sp. | reverse complement strand
GAGCCAAATGTCGCCCTGCGGGTTCTCATTCACCATGTACAGCGCGTAGGTGGCGCCCACCAGGCCCTCGTCGCGATCGGACACGCTGGTCTTACGCACCTGCAGATCCATCGGACGCGCCTTGTTGTTGATGGTCGGGTGCCAATCGGGGTTCAGCTTCGACATATCGCCGATGTTGCCCGGCTGGGTCTCGTAATCGGCGTACTGCTCGTCGAAGCGGACGTTCTGGTTGGTCGCGGCGTCCCACCAGCCGTAGTACATATCGGTACACACCAGCTGGCCCGTTGTCTCATCTTGCTTGATAACCGTGGTGAAGGTGATCACCTGGTCGCTGTACAGCACGGATTGGTCGTTCATGCCGCCCTTGCTGGTGTCCTCGATGACGCGGTAGTAGTAGGTGCCGGGCTTGGTGTAGGCCAGGCAGCTGGGGTTCTCGAGGTCGCCGGAAACGTTGTTCGCCTTGTCGAAGTCGACCATGCCGAACTCGTCGTTGGTAGTGGCGGAGATGAGCTCGCCCTCGGTGTCGTTGTAGTTCGCCACCTGGATGAGCTTGAACGCGAACTCGCCAGATTTGATGGCGCGGCCTTCGAGATTCTTGACGATCTTCGGGTCGACGTAGCACACCTGGTCGACGGGCTCGCCGCTGGCCGCATACACGCTGTAGCTGGCGGCGCTAATCAGGTCGTAGGTGTCGGTGTTGTAGAAGGCAGGGAGCTCACCTTCCGGCAGAACCAGCGGGTTCAGCGCGGAGTCGAGGTCGTCAGCGTAGCCGAGCACGGTTCCGGTGGCGGTGAGCTTAGCAGGATCGTTTTTGTCAACCGCCACAGTCACCTTGACGACATAGGCCGTGGTGTCCTTGGCAGCATCGTCGCCGTTTTCGGTCACCAGATAGTAATGGTCGCCGATGTCGTTGCGCTGGTTCTTGCCCTTGCCTTCAGCAACATAGGTGATGGCGGGGAACTCTATGGTTGCCTCGCCAGTCGCGAGCTTATCCTTGGTGACGCTAGCGACCAGAGGGGTAAACTCCTTGTTCTCGAGGTCTTTCTTAACAGCTATGGACGAAATCGCTTCATCCTCGCCGGGTGCCCGCTCGATCTCAACCAGGGAGAAGCTGCAGTCACTCGGCTCACCAAGTCCGTAGAAGAACTTCTTGGCCTGGAACTGCCAGGTTCCATTGGGCGCATAGCGGTTGGTGACCATGATGTCGTTGTTCGCAACTTCAACATCGATGCCATCAACGGTTACCGTCTTCACCATGGGCGTCACTAGATAGACGCTCCGACCGTTTTCGGTAGTGCGCTGACCAGCAGCACTCAAGGTTACTTTCACCGTCGCGGGTTCGATGGTCGTTATGAAGTTCGCCGCATCACCCTCAAGCGGAGTTTCCTTCAGAGTGAAAGTGAACTCCTTCTCGTGAGATGCCTCCTCGAACGCTCCCTTAGCGTACTCGCCATCGGCGATCTGCAGATTGAGCTTGCCCGTCTTGGGATCAGTAGTGGCCCCCTTAACAACCGATGTCGCTTCTGCGGCCGAATTGTCTCCCTCATAGAGATCAAAGCTGAACTTCCTATCGTTGAGAGGCAAGTTCTTCCCAAGCGTAGTAAGAATCTGCTTCGTCAGCGGGAGCTCAAAGCCAGCATATTTGATAGCTACGTTCTCAAAAGTAACGCTCACATTATCACCAGTCACCTCTTCCAACTTGCGTGAGCCCGGAACGGCCTTGTAAATCTTCTCGCTGGTGTCCAGACTGCGCTCACCGGACAGTGAAACATCAACCTTCACAAGATAGGCGGTGTCGTCGTAGGAGACGTTCGGGGTTGCGCCAGCCTGCTCGGCAATGGCGTACCAATGGGTTTCACTTATTGACTTGGGGGTGTATTCGAAGGTGAACTCGGCGGTATCGGTCTTCTGGGCAGAAGTCGCGTCTCCAGGGGTGATGATCACCGTCCTGTTCGGTTCGACCAGGGCCTGCTCAGCGAGATTCACGCCATCCTTTAGCGCGACGTTGCCGTTGGGATCGTTTACAACCTCATTGATATTGCCGGTGATCTCTTTGAGACAGAAGGAGAACGACTCCTGGGCGATGCCGTCCGCAATCTTGACAACCGGAATCTTCGCGCTGGTCTTGAGGTCCAAGATGTTGGTCACCGTGGAGGTGTTTTCGTTATCGATCATCACGTTAGAAACCGTGATGGTGTAGGTAGTTCTCTCAAGAACTACCCTATTGTCCTTATCCATGTATTTTGCGGTCTCTTTAGAGACGTCGAGCTTAACCTTGACTTCGATGTCCTCTTTGGGGGTGAAACCGGCAGCAATCTGATCGTCGGTCAGGTTCTCCGTTAAAGTGAACTCCTTCGTCACGCCGTTTTGTTTCGAACCCGGCAACGCCATGAAGTTGATGGTGCCGTTGCTGTCGCTGGTCGCGTTGTAGGCTTTACCGTTCTCATCTTTAAGAGTGAAGTTGAAGGTATCGTTACCAAGGGCTATGGGTTCATTCGTAATGCTATTCAAGATCTCCTTGTTAAGGGTGAGCGTGTAAGAATTGACTACTTCTTCTTTATCGGGGATATGCCCGAACTTCAGAACGCCGTTGCAGGACACGCCGCCGCCATGGGTGTCGCTCG
>CAUDYH010000290.1 GCA_958453575.1 uncultured Collinsella sp. | reverse complement strand
TCGATTTCACTTGAATTCATCTGGTCATACGGGCGCACCCAAGCGTCTTCGGTAACGCTACAAATAAGGAAGATGAGCGGAGCGCCAAAGATAGATCCATCACGAGCAAACCGAGGCTGACAAGCAGCAGCCTTCTCCAGAAGCTCAGGCGTATCCAGCACCATCACACGGGTTGGATGATTATTACAAGCAGAAGGAGCAATACGCCCAGCCTCAACAATGGCATCCACCACAGCCTGCTCAACAGCCCGAGTCTCAAACAAACGGCAAGAATACCGAGACCGAGCCAGATCCAAATACCCCATAATCAAACCCTCCAAAGTCAGTGAATCAATCCAAAGCAAAACAAAGGGTACCCAAAGCCCGATTCAGCTAAACGTTTAAGGCGGTCCCAAAGTTCCCAATCGGGCTCAAAGGCCCTACCAACAAAAGCCTCATTGCTTTCAAAGTATCAGCCAAAGTTCCCAATGGTGGCATGCAAGGCGAAGGCCCGACACCTATTTACTTTCGAACGACTCTGCCGCGCAGCCGGAGTGAGAAAGCAAATAGGTGCCGGGCCTTCGCCGGTGGGACGCGTACCACTAATTAACCGCTTTTGAACGACTCTGCTTGCAGCCGGAGTGAAAAAGGTTATTAGTGGCCGGGCCCGCGACCGGTGGGACATGTACCCCCAATTAACTGTTCTTCATGACAATCGAATCTACGACATCGGCCACATTCTCACAGCAGTCAGCGCAGTACTCCAGGAAGGCGTAGACGTCACGCCAGGCGATGACCTCGAGCGGGTCCTTGCCGTTGACGTGCAGGTTGCGCATGGCGTTGATGTAGAGCTCGTCGGCCTCGGACTCGATGGTGTTGATCTGGATGACCAGTTCGCGCAGGGTCTTGGACTTGCGGTAGTTGGGCAGCTCGACCATCAGGTCCTTCATGGCGCGGCAAGCGTCGGTCACCTTGTGGGCGATGACAATGGCGTCGGGATGGATGCTCTGAATGTTGGTGAAGTAGACGCGCTGCACGACGCCCTCGATGCGGTCGAGCACGGTGTCGAGTGAGCAGCTCATCAGATCCAGATCCTCTCGCTCGAGCGGGGTGATAAAGGCGGTGAGCAAGGCGTCTTCGAGCTCGTGGTGCTTCTTGTCTGCCGCATGCTCAATCGCATGCATTTTATCGAGCATGTCGTGGATCTGCGCGGGGTCAAAGTTCTCAAAAATCTTGGTGAGCAGCTCTGCGGCCTGAACGGCGAGGTCGGCGCAGGCGACGTAGTTGTCAAAGTAGAACGAATCGGGTTTCTTTGCCATGGGTGGGTCCTTTCGAGGCGAAGACGGGTGGGCGAAGTGTTGCGGTCCGGATGGACGTTCGGTTTGACTAGAGGAACATCATGAACAGCTTGGCCATGACAAAGCTGATGAGTCCGCAGGCGGGGAAGGTGAAGAACCAGGTGAACATCATGTCCTTGACGACGCCGAAGTTGATGGCCGAGAGGCGCTTGACGGCACCGACGCCCATGATGGCGCAGGTCTTGATGTGGGTGGAGGACACGGGGATGCCGGTAAGGGTGGCAAGCAGCAGGTTCGCCGCGCCCGCGAGGTCGGCGGAGAAGCCCTGATACTTCTCGAGCTTAACCATGCTCTGGCCGACGGACTTGATGATGCGCTCACCGCCCACGCTGGTGCCGATACCCATAGTGGCCGAGCACAACAGCATAATCCAGATGGGGATGCCGGCATCGCCGACGCTCGTCTGGCCGTTTGCGAAGGCTACGCCTAAAAAGAGCACGCCGATGAACTTCTGTCCGTCCTGCGCGCCGTGCATAAAGCTCATGGCCGCAGCGCTCGCGATCTGAGCGTATTTAAAGAAGACATTGGCACGTCGCCTGTTGGCGGCGGCGAAAAGAATCGAGACGAGTTTGCACAGGACCCAGCCCATGACAAAGCCCAGGCCGATGGAGAGCGCCAGGCCGTAGATGACCTTCATCCACTCGTGGACGTTGACGCTGCTCGCGCCGCCGAGGGCGATAGCGGCACCGGTCAGGCCGGCGATAAGGCTATGGCTTTGCGAGGTGGGGATGCCGAAACGCGATGCTGTGGCGCCGTAGACGACGATGGAGAACAGGGCCGCGCACAGGCAGGCGAGCGCCATGGTGCTGTTTCCGCCAAAGTCAACGATATGCGAGATGGTATTGGCGACGCTCGCGTTAAAGTGCGTCATGATGAGCACGCCGAGGAAGTTGAATGCGGCGCTCATGAGAATGGCGGCGCGGGCGGGCATGCAACGCGTAGTGACGCAGGTCGCGATGGCGTTGGGCGCGTCGGTCCATCCGTTGACGAAGATGGCGCCCAACGCGAGGATCACGGTGACGGCAAGGACTGGGTTCGACACAATTTGGCCGAGGAAGGTTGAGAACGTTACGTCCATATATGGGCTTTCTCGAAGTTTGCAGGCACGTTACAAAAACATGATAAATCGTATCACCTCCTGCGGGTTTCTTTGCCGAGTTCTGATGGGAGAAGTGAATTTTTTGGCACTAAAATTGAATATTAGCCCTGTTGACCGCGGGTGTTCTTTTTGCTATCACGCCATGCGGACACGCGCGATTGCTACGACACTCCAAAACCACAGTCTGT
>CAUDYH010000289.1 GCA_958453575.1 uncultured Collinsella sp. | reverse complement strand
TGGCACGTAAGGCGGGACTCGAAATCTGGAGCGAGGAGACGTTCACCGAAGGAAAATAGCTTTTATGCTCAATACATTGTTTTTATTAATTATATAATTGTTTTTCTGCACCATTCCGCACCAAGTTGGTGCAATCAGGGAGGCATGTAGCTGCACGCCGTTGGGATGATGCCAGCGCATGAGTGTAGAATGCCCCTGTTGTGGTGATGTTCTTGTGCCCAAGTTGCGCGGCCACTGCTGCGATGTCCACCCCATTTGCCAGCATTTCGGAAGCAGCAATATGCCGTAACGCGTACATAGGCATAAGTACGCCGATTTTTTTACATGCCCTATCCCATGACTTGTGGTACATGGAGGAGGTCACTGCCGTGCCTTTTCTCCCACGGCAAACGAGAGTTTTTCCAGCTGCCATGTCTGACTTGAACCGTAGCCACGCTTCGGCAAGATATACCTCTGGCGGGAATACAAGTTTTGTAGTACAAACTTTCGGCATGTAAACGCACACGGTTCTAGCCTTCCAGTCGAATGCCGACCATTCGAGACGGAAAAGTTCGGATATACCGGGACGCAGACATAGGGCAATGGCGGTTTGGGCTGCCCATTGAAGCCACGGCGGGAGCACAGGAAAGAGTTTGTGGAAGTCTTCCAGCGTTCCCGTCCGTGGCTTGTTTTTTGCGCCTAGGAGTTGCCGATATTTCCCCCAAGGATTCTCGTGGAGCAAATCCTGTTCGACGCACCAATTGATTGCGGCCTTGAGTTTTGAAACGTAGGAGTTGATGCTTGTCATAGTCAGGCCATCATTCCTGCACCTCTCGCGCACATTTTCGAGGTCACGACGTGTCAATGTGTCAACAAAACGGTCGGCAATAAACTCCGCTGGACCTTCCCGGTGATAGCCGTTTTGCCTGTCATGACCACAGACCAAAAACTCGTACGTTGCTATGGTTTTTTCGGCGTACTCAGTGTTCTTTAAGTACACCAGCACCGCCTCCAACAGCGTCAGGCGCGTGTTTTCCACCTTATCATATTGGCAATCCGCATCGAACTGCCGAGCCTCTTCATCAGTACGGAAAGAGCGCTGTTTCCAGCGCCCTTCTTCATCTTTGAACTTGACGACAAATCTGCCGTCACCGCGCTTTGCTACGCTCATGAGAACCTCTCTTCAAGCCAGCAAAAAGCGCCTTCCCTGATTCTGGGGATAGCCTATCGCGGGAAGATTTTCTAGTCCCTTGGTTGAGTTCGAGCAGTTCGAGAAACCGTTGGTAGAGACGTTGGTCTTCAATCTCTAACTCCCGACGCCGCTGTACGATTGAGCGGATTTCCGAGATTGTCGTTTCCATCCTTTCTCCTTTCATCCTACGCGGCCCGCTCGTACACCCGCGTCCCAATCTCAGCGATCTGCGGGTCGACCTTATCTCGCTTCGCGCCTGCGGAGAGCCTGCGTTTCTGCGTGTCGTCCGCGCATCGTTCGCTCCAGCGGTTGACCTTTTCGACCTGCTTTCCGAGGTCGCCAAGCAGGGCCAGCGTTTCCGGCTTCAAGAAAGAAATCGCCACGGTGATCATGGACAGGGCCAGAACACAGTGGGTGTGCTGGACGGCTTCGTGCGGGTATGGAATTACGGGGTTGATGGGGCTTCTCATGATTGGTTCTCCTACAACAAGGTTCCTTGCGTCTGGACGCCGCCAAAGATGACGGTGATTTCGTCGTCCACCTTCTTTTCGAGTTCCTTGGCGCGGGACAGGTCGGCCTTGTCCCGCGTTTCGAAGTAGCGTTTCTGGGCCGCCCGCATGTCGCGGACGAGGATAGCGAAACGGGAAATCTTCTCAGGCATGGAGTCCTCCAGAAAAAGGAAAAGCCCCTGTTCGGGGCTATATGAAGAATGTAAGCTGTAATTTTACAGGTATCCAACTCCGCTTTGTTGTTTTGTTTTTCTGTCATCGTAAGGGGCCAAAAGCTTCCAAATTATATTTTTTCAGGCAATCCAACACAAGGCGTAGCTGAAATTCTCGACTATAGCCAGTAACTGTAACAGGAATGCAGTAACGCTCCAGCCAGCTCATGAAAAAATTATTAGAACAAAGCTGACTCCAGTTATGAAGTTTTGGGTCTTTTGCTGCTTGCAAGAGGGCATATCGAAAGACCTCGAATGCCCTTTTTTGATCGGAATTCTGATCTTGTAAATCTTCAGATGTCATCCCTTTAATATCATCTAGAGTATATGCCATTGCTACTGGAGGAAAGGCGACAGTATCTTGAAAATAGGAATAAATTCTTTGTATTACATCAGTTTTGAATAGATACAATCCTAAGTCTGCATCATCATTTTTTTGGAAAATTGTGAAACCAGTACCAAATCCGATTTGTTTACTTTCTTCGTCTGATACACAAAATAAAGGAGTAAAACCATAAAATCGATAAATGGCATAATCATATTCTCTACTAGTTCTTTTTTCCCCCAGGGTTTCAGCAAACAAGCCACCACGTCTTAGGTGCGACCAAATTTTTTCGTACGGATACTCCTCGATGCCTTCAATCCCTGCATAATCCTTGCACAGGGCGACATCATACAGGCAACGACTAGGAAACTTTATTTGTTCTGTTCTGCAAATATGGAAAGAAAGAGTAGCC
>CAUDYH010000288.1 GCA_958453575.1 uncultured Collinsella sp. | reverse complement strand
CACCGCGGCCACCACGGTCGCCGCCACGGCCACCGCGATCGTCACGGCCACCGCGAGGACCGCGGTCCTCGTCCAGGCCCATGGCGACGAGCGGAGCGATAACCTTATCGAGAGCGGCCATCAACTCGGTGGCCTCCTCGTAAGAAAGCTCGGGCAGGAGCTTCTCCTTCTTGTTGGCAAGCTCGACCAGGCCCTCGGCGGCATCCTCGGCAGCGAAGACGACGATCTTGCGCATATCGCCCTCGGCGTCGTCGATGCGGCCGACCAGATCGGCAGCCTCGGCCTCGGCCATCAGGCCATCGAGCTCACGAAGGCGCATGCCCAGCAGGTCGGACATCTCCTTCTGCTCCATCTTGGGCTTGAGGTCAAGCAGCTTGATGGCGCGCTCGATGTTCGCCATACGCTCGGCCTTGGCCTCCTCCTCCTTGGAAATAGCAAAGCGACGGCTACGCAGCAGGCGGGCGGCCTTCTGCATCTTGTCCATCAGCTCTTCGTCATCGTAATCAACGGCGGCCTCGACAACCTCGGCCTCCTCCTCGGCGGAAACCTCGTCAGCAGCCTCAACCTCGGCAACTTCGGTCTCCACGGTCTCGACTGCCTCAACCTCGGCAGCCATGGTCTCGTTCTCGGTCTCGTTCATGATCTCTTCGTTCTCGGACATGAGACTCCTTCTTGGCCCTCTCGGGCATCATCGCCCCATTCGCGGGGCCCGTCGCGCACTCTTTGCGCTTTAAACATTCATGCCTCTCGGCAAAACGTCAATTAGTTTATGGTGTCGCCATCCAATCTAGCTGCAGAATCTATGTGCACACATTAATGCGACATGTACGACTCGCGGCGAGCGTACACAACCGACACCGCGAACCCGACAACGGCAATCACAGCCGCCACGCGCACGGCAGCCGCAAATCCAATCGCCTGGGCAACGTCCGTCGCGACGCCGGCGGCACCGGCAGCCGCTGCAGAACTCGAAAGCAGGTCGATAAACAGCGACGGGCCAAACGACGCGGCAATCATGTTCCACGTGTTGAGCAATGCCGTTCCGTGAGGATGCTCGGCAGCGGGTAGCGTCTCCAATCCGGCCGTTTGCGAGGGGCTCAGCACCAAACCGACGCCGGCATACACTACAACGGTCAGTGCCGCGACAACGCCGATGTTCATGGTCGCCGCGGTCATCGAGATCGCAGTCTGTCCCACGGCAATCAGGGCAAAACCGACCGGCAGCAGCGGCCATGCGCCACGGGCATCCATCACGCGCCCGCCTACAATCGAGGTCACGGCATTGCAGGCAATCGTCGGCAAAAAGAGCAAGCTCGCAACAAGTGCGGTCATGCCGTATGCGCCCTCAAAATAGAGCGGCAACAAAACACTCATCGAGAACGTTGTCATCATCGACACCACCACAAGCAGGCACGCAGGCCAAAAACGAACGCTCGCCATGGGACGCACGTTAAGCACCGGATGCTCGAGCTTGAGCTGACGGGCCGCAAACAAGCTGAGCAGCACAAGGGCGGCGAAAAGCGTCCCGATGCCGGAAATCAGATTGGTCGAGAACTCGCCTACGGAATACACAAATGCCGTAATGCCGGCAGCGAGCAAAACAACCGACAGAATATCAAGCGTGGTGTTCGAGCGCTCTCCGACATTCTGAACAAGCTTTACGCCCGCCGCAGCGACCGCAATGCCGCCCACCAACGGCACTACGAACACCGCTCTCCAGCCAAACAACGTGCACATAAGACCGCTGATCACGGGTCCAAACGCCGGCCCTAGCGTAATGCAGGCACCGCCCAGACTCAGGTACAGACCGAGCTTCTCACGCGGGGCGCAAGACAGCACCACGTTCATCATGAGCGGAAACAAGATGCCCGATCCCGCAGCCTGCAAAATGCGACTTGGCAGCAAGACGGTAAACGTTGGGGCGACCAAGCACAGGACTTCTCCGGCGACCAGGCATCCACATGCGAAAAACAGCAGCTTACGCGTCGAAAAACAACCAGACAGAAAGGCCATGATGGCCGTAAAGATCGACGTCACGATCATGTAGCCCGAAACAAGCCACTGCGCCGTGGTGGCACTCACCGAAAAGGCCGCCATAATGTCGTGCAGCGCCACGTTAATGATGTTCTCGTTAAACGCGGCAACAAAGGCTGCGATATACATAACGATGAGAAACGCCGAAGTGCCCGATGGCGTTGCCCTAACTTGTTGCTGAGATTTGCTCCCCTTGCATTTCCTTCCTCTTGGAACGACAGTCGTATCGCCCCAGAGGAACAGTCCAGGGCGAGGATGAGCCCTAGACTTACGCCAGACGCCGCACGCGACGAGTTTGGCAACATGGTCCAACGTCGAAAGATTGTAACGCAGACGCACAGCTTTCCTTCCGCGCTATTATCAAAAGTCCACGAAAGCATGAGACATGAGGAGCCCGCCATGATTAAGCCCATCATGAAATCCGAGTTCTTTTTGCGCCTGCCCTCCGAAGACGCAGGGCCCGATGATGCCGCGACCGGGCAGGACCTCCTGGATACGCTCCTCGAGCATGAGCACGAGTGCGTTGGCCTCGCCGCCAACATGATCGGCGTGCGCAAACGCATCATCTGCGTAAAGGACGGCAACAGGGCGCTGC
>CAUDYH010000287.1 GCA_958453575.1 uncultured Collinsella sp. | reverse complement strand
AGCGTCGCCGCATCCGGAGACGCGCTGTGCCTGCGAGAGCGCGCACGCCATAAACCCAACCGTGCGAAACGTCTTATCGCACAAAAGACATGCCTCAAACAGTGGACGGCTGTACATCACGCCAGAGACTTGAGCAACCAAGCCGCCTAAAATCAACTGGGGCAGCCCAGTCACCATAGAAGACTCGTCTTCTATGGCAATAGAGGCAGCATCCAAGACGCGCGAATGACGCTCGCGATGCGCATCGTATCGATCGAGCGACACCGAGGGGAACACAATGTCTGCCGCAGTATCGCACGCGATATCGACCATCTTGGAAAGGGCCTGCGGAGCAAACCACTCATCGGCGTTCATGGCGATGATTTGAGAGCCGCGCGAGGCATCAAAACCGGCACGAAGACAAGCGCCGCGCTTCGCGTCCTCGACGTCAATCAAATCAATATGGATGTCCCTGTCAGCAGCAACTTGAAGCGAATGGCGCACACCGGGCACAGCATCGCGGCAGACAACGACAATCTGCAAATCATAGAGGTCTTGGTTCTGGATACTCTCGAGCGCACGCATCGCATAGCTGGGCGAACCTTCTACCACAAGGATCACCGAAAGTCGCGGATGCGAGCCACGTCGAACCAAATTATCCGTCCTCTCGACAGCAGTGAATCAAACCGTGGTTCATGGTACACCCCGGCAATAAAAGCAATGAGACACCGGTTGCATTGCACGCCAAGAACAGATGTTGCACACGCGCAGCTCACACATAGTATGTGCAAGGCACAGACGCGCCGAGCACTCCCCTAGTCGAGAACGACAAGCTCGTCGGGGCCGTAATCCACACCCATAAACGTAAGGCCGCAGGCAGGCGCCGTGGGACCCGCAGCGGTTCGGTCACGGGCGTCAATAACCTCGCGCATCCACTGGGGATCGCGACGATGCATGCCAATCTCCACGAGCGTTCCTACAATGGTACGCACCATCGAGTGCAAAAACGCATTGCCCTCGATAGTGAAGGTCAGGATATCCTCGCCAAAAGCGACCTCGTGGCCAAACTCCGCACGCATCACGCAGCGGTGCGTGGGCTTGCCCACAGCAGAGGCAACCTTGCAAAAGCTCTTAAAGTCCTGCTCGCCCAAAAGCGCAGGGCAGGCGGCCGCCATCGCATCGACGTCGAGGGGATAGCGATGCCACCACACCGCACCGCGCGAGAGCACGGGGCGCGCATCGCGATCGGCAATACGGTACGTATACGTACGGGACCGCGCGTCAAAGCGGGCAGAAAAGCCCCTACGGGCCTTGTAGACCTCGTTTATGGCGATATCTTTGGGCAGGAGGGCATCCATAGCCCTCAGCCACCTACGGCGCGTCAGAGCAAGCTCAGCGTCCGTTACGGGCACGCTAATGTACTGGGCCACCGCATGCACGCCGGCATCGGTACGACCCGCACACGTCAGATCGATCGGGCGGCGCAGCAGCGTCTCGATAGCGCGGCGCAACTCGCCCGCAACGGTCGTCTGGCCCGGCTGCGCGGCAAATCCGCTATAGGACGAGCCATCATAGGCAACACAGAATACAAGCGTGGCATCGAGCTCAGGAATCGAATTGAAATCAGACGGCGCGGTCATGGGCGCTCCCAACAAACAATCAACGGTATCGCGACAAAAAAAGAGGGGTACGCGAACGTACCCCTCGAATATAGCCTATGCAGACGGATTGTCTACTCAGCGGTCTCCTCAGCAGGAGCCTCCTCGACGGCCTCGACCTTCTTGGGAGCAGCGGCCTTCTTGGGGGCCGGAGCAGCCTTCTTGGCCTTAGGCGTGCAAGGCTCGGTGACGAGCTCCATGATAACGATGGGAGCGTTGTCGCCCTTACGGTTGCCGAGCTTCATGATGCGGGTGTAACCGCCGTTGCGGTCCTGCCACATGCCCTGGGCAGCCTTGTCGAAGATCTCGGCAACGAGCTGCTTATCGCCGAGCTTGGCGATGGCCAGACGACGAGAGTGCAGGTCGCCCTTCTTGGCCCAGGTGATGATCGGATCGACGACCGAACGCAGCGCCTTAGCGCGGGTCTCGGTGGTCTTGATGCGGTCGTTCTCGAAGAGGGCCTTGGCCAGGCTCTTCTTCATGGCCTTGGTGTGGCTCGCATCGGTGCCGAGCTTCAGGCCCTTCTTAACGTTGTGACGCATGGTCTAGTTTCTCCTCAAATATGCGAAGCATTAAGCCTTCAGGCTCAGGCCCATGGACTCAAGCTTGTCCTTCACTTCCTCGATCGACTTAACACCGAAGTTACGGATGTTGAGCAGATCGTTCTCCGAGAACTCAACGAGTTGACGGACCGAGTGAATGCTGGCGCGCTTAAGGCAGTTGTAGGAACGGACGGAAAGGTCCAGATCCTCGATCTGCTTGTCCAGCTCGGCGTTGTCGTTGGTGACCTCGGGAGCGAAGATCGAAGCCTCCTCCTCGACCTCGGGGGTCTCGGCAAGGTTCATAAAGGCGGCCATATGCTGGTTGATGATATTGGCAGCCTGGACCACGGCGTCGCGCGGGGCGATGGAGCCGTTGGTCTCGATCTCGAGGACAAGGCGGTCGTAGTCGGTGTGCTGACCGACACGGCAAGCCTCAACGAGCTTGGCGCA
>CAUDYH010000286.1 GCA_958453575.1 uncultured Collinsella sp. | reverse complement strand
CGGCGTCTTAAAGCCAATGGCAAAGGCCTTGTTCTCGTCGTCGCACGCCAGGTACAGCAGGCGTGCGCCCGATGCGGCGTGGCGCAGCACGTAGGCGTCCGAGTCGAGCTCGGGCACGGTTTCGCAGAGCTCGACGGCAAAGCCGTGGCAGGTGGTGCCGGGCACCAGCAGTGCGGCGGCAGCGGCGCGCGGGTCGGTTGAGGTGGTGGGCATATGCAGTCTCCTTTGACGCCCCAGCGGGGGCGAATCGAGTCGAATCCACGAGAGTATACCCATATGGGGCCCTCGACCAATCTGCCGGATGAGCGTGGATTTTCTGGCACACGAGCGTGGACATTCGGACGTCTGCCGCACGAGCGTGGATTTTCGGACGGAATCGGCCTCCAAAAGCCCAAAAACCGTCCAAATATCCACGCTCGCGCGTCAAGTACGTATCTCTCACCTCACATTCATCTCTACGACGAGGGATGAATGTGAGACAGGTATAAGATAAAAATCAATCGGCTTATCGGATGCATATACCGCCATCAGATTGAAGCTGTATGCGGAAATGGATGGACTCTACACCGCTTACGCAAAATAACCCCTCGTTTGCTAAAACATTATAGGAAATGGCGTGGAGTGCTAAAAAGTTCTAATACAATATAAGTCATTTATCTATAGGCTGCTGATTCCTTGTAAAGGTATGGTTGATATGGTTGAGGCAAATAGCGTTATCCCCCTGTACAAACAGATTGTTCGTGCGCTTTCTGATTCAATCGCCAACGGCACGTACCGCCCGGGAGATAAGCTTCCGACCGAGGCGGAGCTTATCGAGCAATTTGGCGTGAGCCGAATAACGGTTCGCTCCGCAATTAAAGAAATGGAAGATGCTGGGCTTGTTGAGAGGGCCCGCGGCAAGGGCACGTTCGTTTCGTCGGACACGCAGATGTATGCCGCGGACGACCGTGAGAGCTTTACCCATTCGTGCCAGCTTGCGGGCAAACAGGCGTCTACCAGGGTTCTCGAAATGGGCTGGGACTTCCCAAGTCTGCGAGACGCGAAGTTCCTGGGCGTAGACGATACCCAAAAGGTATTGCGTAGCCGTCGTCTGCGCCTTGTGGATGGCAAGCCCACGATGCTGGAAACCAATAGCTATTCCGCTGCGCTTTCTTTTTTGGAGCATGAGTCCCTCGATGATTCGCTGATGGCGGTACTCGATCGCCAGGGGATCAAGATGGGTCCCAACACGCGTACGCTCGAGGTCTGCTATGCGAGCGAGCTCGAGGCGGCATACCTTAACGTGGAGCTGGACTCTTCGCTGCTTCTGTTTGTCGATAGACGTTATGCCCCAAGTGGCGAGCCGCTTTTCATCTCCCGTCAGGTGTACTGCACCGAGCGACTGAAGTTCTATTTGTAAATTAGCGATAGATTGGTCGATTTACCGACCAATTGTTACCGTTCGCGGATTTGGAAAATAGACACACCACGTAGGGTAGATTGCTAATATACTTTGTTATGACAATATAGTACGTCCTATTGGTATTGGAGAACTATGAATAAGATATTGCTAGCGAGTCATGGTTATCTCGCCCAAGGCATGAAAAGCTCTCTGGAGATTCTGATGGGCACCAACGACCGAATCGAGTGCCTGTGCGCCTATGTCGATGACGATTCAAGGGACGTCGCGGCGTTGATTGATGCATGGATGGAGACGAGGGACCCTGCCGACTCTTGGTTTGTCGTGACTGACATCTTTGGCGGCTCTGTAAACAACGAATTCATTCAGAGGCAGACCGACGGATCGTTTACGTTAATCGCTGGAATGAACTTGCCGCTGCTGGTGGAAATGGTTACACAGATGGACTCCCTGGATGCGGACAAGGCCAAAGCCGCGGTCGAGGGATCGCGTTCGTTTATTCAGCTTTGCGAGGCGGCGGACATGCTTGCCGGCGCCGAGGAAGAAGAGTTCTAGTTAGTTCTGGTTCGAGCCCTAGCTAGGGGCCACACCTGTCATTCCCTTTATCACGTGCGGAGATGATAACGATGATTAAGCTTACGAGAGTTGATTACCGACTGATTCACGGCCAAGTTGCCATGTCCTGGACTCACGCTTTGGATGTAGATTGCATCTTGCTTGCCAGCGATGCTGTGGCAAAAGACGACATGAGGAAGGCGGCCTTGAGGCTCGCCCGCCCCAACGGCGTTAAACTCGTCATCAAGGATGTTGACGCTGCTATCGAGGCGCTCAACAGCGGCGTTACCGACAAGTATTCGCTGTTTATCATCACTGAGACGATTGAAGATGTCTATCGTCTCGCTAAGGGTTGCAAAGACATCAAAGAGATCAATCTGGGCGGAACCCGAAAGACCCCTGAGACCACGCTTCATCCGACCCCTGCGATCTTTGCGACCGAGAAAGATGCCGAGCATATCCAAGAGCTCCTGGGCGATGGCGTGGCCATCGAAATCCGTCAGGTCCCCAATGACGCTAAGGTGTTTGCCAAGGACGTTTTCTAGCCGGAAACACGTTGATGCTCGGCATTTATTGAACCAATGCTCTATGCCTATGCCCGTCGATCATTTGATCGGCGGGCTTTTTATTCAAGACTTTAGTCTGCTGGCCGCGCAGCGGCCAGCTTTAAACCACCCGCTAC
>CAUDYH010000285.1 GCA_958453575.1 uncultured Collinsella sp. | reverse complement strand
GGATGGGTTGAGAGGGGTGCGGGGTAGCGGTATCGTGAACCGAATAAAAACAAAACCCAAGTAAGGGAGTTGGATATGAGCGAGCAGACCATCGGTACTACATGTGTTCAGGGCGGCTATCACCCGGGCGACGCGGAGCCGCGCCAGGTGCCCATCTACCAGTCCACCACGTGGAAGTACGACACGTCCGAGCACATGGGCAAGCTGTTTGACCTGGAGGAGTCTGGTTACTTCTACAGTCGTCTGCAGAACCCCACATGCGATCTCGTTGCCGCCAAGATCTGTGAGATGGAGGGCGGCACCGCTGCGATGCTCACGAGTTCGGGCATGGCCGCGAACTTCCTCGCGATCTTTAACGTGGCCGGTGCCGGCGATCATGTGGTCGCTAGCTCTGCTATTTATGGCGGTACGTATAACCTGCTCGCCCACACCATGGGCCGCATGGGCGTGACTTGCACGTTTGTCGCCCCCGACTGCACCGATGAGGAGCTGGAGGCAGCCTTCCGGCCCAACACCAAGCTCGTCTTTGGCGAGACGATCGCCAACCCCGCCCTTGCCGTGCTCGATATTGAGCGCTTTGCCAAGGCCGCACATGACCACGGCGTGCCGCTGATGGTCGACAACACCTTCCCGACGCCCGTGATGTGCCGTCCCTTTGAGTGGGGCGCCGACATCGTTACGCACTCCACCACCAAGTACATGGATGGACATGCTGCCTACCTGGGTGGCGTGATCGTCGACCACGGCCAGTTTGACTGGATGGCCCATGCAGACAAGTTCCCGGGTCTCACCACGCCCGACGAGAGCTATCACGGCGTGACCTATGCCGAGAAGTTCGGTCGCGAGGGTGCCTTCATTACCAAGGCAACCGCTCAGCTCATGCGCGACCTCGGCCCCATGCAGAACCCGCAGGCGGCGTTTTTCCTGAATAGCTCGCTCGAGAGCCTGCATGTGCGTATGCCGCGTCATTGTGAGAACGGCCTGGCCGTTGCTAAGTTCCTGCAGAGCCATCCCAAGGTGCGCTTTGTAAGCTATCCGGGCCTGGAGGGCGATAAGTACTATGACATCGCTCAGAAGTACATGCCTAACGGTACCTGCGGCGTGGTGAGCTTTGGCTTTAACGGTGGTCGCGCGGCGGCCGAGACCTTTATGAAGAGCCTTAAACTTGCCCAGATCGCCACGCATGTGGCTGACGCCCGCACCTGCTGCCTGCATCCCGCTAATGCCACACACCGCCAGATGAACGATGAGGAGCTCATCGCCTGTGGCATCTCCGCCGACATGGTGCGCCTGTCGTGCGGCCTCGAGGATACGGCCGATCTGATTGCCGACCTTGAGCAGGCGCTCGAGCAGTGCTAGGCTAGCTTCTCGTATGAAGCGACGGAGCCTCTTGGGGTTCCGGTGACATATAGTTCCGATTCCGTAGGCGGGACCCCAATCGCGACTGTTCGCAGGCGATTGGGGCCCCGTTTTTGCGTTGCACCACTCGAAAGGATGGATATGGAGAAAACTGCAGAGCAGCTGCGCCGCGAGCACATTGCCCTTGAGGGCGATACCCATGGCAAGAACAAATGGGCGATTCTGTTTACCGTGCTCATCATGACGTTTATGTCGTGTCTGGATTCGACCGTCGTGACCGTGGCGTTGCCCGTGATGCAAAAGGAGCTGGGCGTGGGCCTCGACCGCATCCAGCTGGTGAGCTCGGTGTACCTGCTTGCGACATGCGTGGCTATGCTGCCGTTTGGCCGCTTGGGCGACGTGCGCGGCAAGGTGGGCGTATTCCAGCTGGGCGTAATCGTTTTTACGGTCGGCTCGCTGCTTTGCGGCCTTTCGAGTTCGCTAGAAGTTCTTATTCTGGCACGCATTGTGCAGGGCGTCGGCTGCGCGGCGGCCATGGCTAACAACATGGGTATCATCACCGAGTCGTTTCCGGCGCGCGAGCGCGGTCGTGCCATGGGTATTCTCGCGACCTTCGTGGCCCTCGGCATGATGTGTGGCCCCGTGCTGGGCGGCATGCTGGTGGCAAGCTTTCCCTGGGAGAGCATCTTCCTCATCAACCTGCCCATTGGCGTTATCTCGTTTATCGTGGGACTCTATACACTACCGCATGTTAAGCCGGAGGCCGGCGAGCGCCCCATGTCCCTGATTGAGGCTGCTCGTCGCTGCTTTGCAAATTCGGCCTTCACCATCAACCTTGCTTGCATGCTCATCGTGTTCGTTGGTATTGGCGCATCCGAGTTTATCCTGCCGTTCTATTTTCAGGACGCTCACGGCTTTGGTTCCGATATCTCTGGACTACTCTTTTTGGCGCTGCCGATGGTGAATGCCTTTATCGGCCCGCTTTCGGGTACGGTTTCGGACCGCGTTGGCTGCGAGGGACCCACGGCGGTCGGTCTAGGCGTGTACGTGTGCGGTCTCTTTGCGGTAAGCACGCTTGACGAGCGCTCTTCTATCCCTGTGATCGTGTGTTGCGTCGCGTTTATGTCGTGCGGTACGTCGATTTTCCAGAGCCCCAATAACTCGCTGTATATGGGCTCAGCTCCTCGCGAAGCACTCGGTTTTGCGGGCAGCTTGGGCAGTTTGGCGCGATACGCCGGCATGGCACTCGGCATTACGGCGGCGTCGCATATCCTGTATGGGCAGATGAGC
>CAUDYH010000284.1 GCA_958453575.1 uncultured Collinsella sp. | reverse complement strand
CTGTGCATCGCGCTGCCGCCGTACCCCTTCGAGCCCATCCAGATGACGCTCATTAACTTCTTCTGCATCGGCGCACCGGGCTTTGTGTTGGGCCTGGAGCCCAACAATGCTCGCGTGAAGGGTGCGTTTTTGACGAACGTACTCAAGCGTGCACTGCCGGCGTCGATTGCGGTCATTTTGGCTGCGGCGCTCGATATCTTTGTTGCGCGCGTGTTTGGCTTTAACCAGCTCACGCTGTCTACGATGTGCCTGCTTACGTCGTGCGCGGCGAGCGTCAGCCTGATCTGGCGCATCTCGCAGCCTCTCACGCCCTTGCGCGTGGTGCTCTTTGTGTTTGTAGTCGCCGGCATCTTGGTGGGCGTTATCGGATTCCCGGAGCTGCTGTCTATTGCCAACCTGTCGATGGGCCAGATGGTTATCTTGGCTGTCATCGTGGTCTTTACTTGCTCGGTGTTCTTTAAGCTCGCCACGATGATGGATTCGCTCAAGCCGCGTCGTCGTCATGCTGCAACTGGTTTTGGCCGCGGTGTGCGCGTCCACCTGGGTCGCGGTGGCGGCAAGGTGAGCTCGACGGGTTCGACGGCCGAGCGTTTTGCCAAGCGCGTCGCCGCCGACATGGCGCAGCGCCGCGAAGCTCGCACCGTTCGTGAGGCCGAGGCCCGCGCGCTCGAGGGCGTGGCCCAGGCCCAGCCCAAGAAAAAGAAGTCCACGGGCGCCAAGCGCTCCCGCGTAACCAAGTCCGCCCAAGGCATCAAAGTCTCGATGCCAAGCAAAAAGAAGAAGTAGCTACGCGCCCTGGCGATGTTGAATTGGTGCCTTGTTCCTGTGGGGCCGTGGCGATGTTATGCTCTAACCTCGATTGTTTGAATTGCTTCGAAAAGAGGATGCCGTGATCTGCCCGCATTGCCTTAAGACTATCGAGGACGGCGCCTCGTTCTGCCCCTACTGCAACGCCTATGTGGGTCCGGGCGATGGCCCCGAGCACACCGAGTTCGTGTTCTGTGAGGGCTGCGGTGCCCGTCTTTCTCCGCATGATCGTACGTGCCCCAAATGCGGACGCCCCGCTCCGGGTATCCTCTCCGAGGACGCGGCCGCATCCGACTTGGCTGCGGGCCGCACGGCGGGTTTTCCGCGCCTAACGCAAGAGCAGATCGATACCGAGGTGCCGCATGCGCCGGCCTCTGCCGCTGCGGTGCTTTCGGACGCCGCTGATCCTAACGAGACCTGCGTGCTGCCGGCTTTCGATAAGGATTTCGGTATTCCCAAGGTCGATATTCCCACGCCGGTTTCCCTGCACGACGATGCTCAAAAACCCAAGCGCAAGGTGCATCCCGACGAGGACGCTTATCACAAGCACAAGCGTCATATCCCTAAGCCGCTCATCGTCATCGCGATCCTTGCCTTTGTGTGCGGTGGTGCCTATTGGTTCGTGACGACCGATCCCATGGGTGTCATGCCTGGCTTCTATGACCAGTTTGGCCAAGCCGCGCAGACGACCTTCCCCACGCGCCAAAAGGGCGAGGCGACTGAGGACGATACCAAGCAGGACGATTCTGCCGAGGTGGTCCAGGAAGAAACCGTGCTGACCGATGATCAGCTCTATACCAGGCTCGACGGTCTGTATCAGACCATCGTGTCCTACAGCGACGAGGACCAGATCGGCGAGGTCATCGATTCCTTTAACAACGGTTATCTCCGAACGCCGCTGTCCACCCGTCAGGAGCTGTCGCAGAGTGCCTACGCCCTGCGCGACCAGATTAAAAAGACGCAAGATGAGCTCAACAACCTTAAGTATCAGGACGATACGGTCTATGCGGATGACATCGCCCACTTAAAGCAGCTTGCCGAGTGGATGTACGAGCGTGTCGACGTGATCTGTCAGAGCTGGGACATCTCACTGGCCATTCCCGATGGTGAGTCGATGAGTTCCCACCAAAACGATATCCTGGCGCCCATCGCACAGGGCGGCAACAGCGCGCTGAATCAGTACGACGCCAACGTGGGCTCCTGGAAGCCGCAGCAGCGTTCCTAAAATTAGTTCGCCATAGTCGGCATAACCTACGTGCGCAATTGATGTAAGCGCATGCTTATTGCTACAATTCGTACAAATATGCTTTAAACGCACGAGGAAGGAACCACATGTTTGGTTTTAAGAAAGAGCTCTACACGCCCGAGTATCAGCTTGCCGGCGACGAGTGCGCCGTTATCGAGACGTCGAAGGGTACCATCAAGGTCAAGTTTGACGGCGAGGGCGCTCCCATTCATGTCGCGAACTTCTGCGAGCTTTCCACGATGGGCTTCTATGATGGCCTTAAGTTCCATCGCTATGTGCCCGGTTTTGTTATCCAGGGCGGCGACCCCAATACCCGCGACATGTCCGGCGCCGACGTTGCTGCCGGTCTTGAGGGCCCCGACGGCATGCCCGGTACCGGTGGCCCCGGCTACTGCATCAAGGGCGAGTTTGCCACCAATCCGCGCAACAGCCATGTCGATGGTGCCCTTGCCATGGCACGCTCCATGGACCCCGATTCCGCGGGTTCGCAGTTCTACTTCTGCCTGGGTGCCCAGCATAACCTCGATTCCGGTTACACCGTCTGTGGTACCACGGTCGAGGGTCTCGATGTGATTTCGCAGCTGCGTGCCGGCGACGA
>CAUDYH010000283.1 GCA_958453575.1 uncultured Collinsella sp. | reverse complement strand
ATGAGCGCGCCCTCGGTGCTGCGCGGCAAGTATTTCGAAGGCTCGGGCGTCGTGGGCATCTTTATAGGCACCGTGGCGTTTGCCTTGATTGCGCCGTTTGTGGGCGGCCTGATCGACGGTCTTGACCGCAAACTTTCGGCCCGCATGCAGGGCCGCGTGGGCCCGCGCCTGCTGCAGCCCTTCTACGACGTTGCCAAGCTGCTGCGCAAGGCACCCGCCAGCGTAAACACCATGGACGATACCTACATGGCGTGCGCGCTCATCTTTACCGTCGTGGGCGGCGGCATCTTTGTGTCGGGCTCCAACACGCTGCTGTGCGCTTTTATGGTTACGCTCGCCGCGATCTTTGTGGTGTTGGCGTCCGCCTCGACGCAAAGCCCGTTTGCCCAGGCCGGCGCCGACCGCGAGCTGCTGCAGGTCATGAGCTACGAGCCCGCCGTTCTGCTGATGAGCGTGGGCCTGTACCTTGCCACCGACAGCTTCGATTCCATCGCCGTGACGGGGCAGTCGGCCCCCATCATCGTGTACAGCGCGCCCATTTTCCTTGCGCTGCTCGCGGTGCTTACCATCAAGCTGCGCAAGTCGCCGTTCGATCTTTCGTACTCGCATCACGCGCATCAGGAGATCGTCCAGGGCGTCGCCACCGAGATGAGCGGCGGCACGCTGGCCAAGATGACCCTTATGCACTGGTGCGAGACCGTGCTGTTTTTGATGTGGGTGGGCATGTTCTTTGTTTGGAACAACCCGGTGAGCTGGGTGGTCGCCCTGGTCGTGATGGTCGCGACGTATTTTGTCGAGGTGTTGATCGATAACACCTTCGCCCGTAGCACCTGGCGCAGCTGCTTTAAGCTCGGCTGGGGCGTGGCGCTGGTGTTTGGCCTGCTCAACCTTATGCCCATTCTCGTCGACGTGTTTATTTAGGAGGCGGCATCCATGGATCATAAAATGTCGCGCTCGCCGTGGGTTATTCATTACGACGGCTCGAGCTGTAACGGATGCGATATCGAGGTGCTGGCCTCGCTCACGCCGCTGTTCGATGCGGAGCGCTTTGGCGTGGTCAACACCGGCAATCCCAAGCATGCGGACATTTTTTTGGTGACGGGTTCGGTCAACGCGCAGAATCTGCCCGTCGTGCGTCAGATTTACAACCAGATGCTCGAGCCCAAGTGCGTGGTGGCCTGCGGTATCTGCGCGTGCTCGGGTGGCGTGTTCCACGATGCCTACAACGTGATCGGCGGCGTGGACCGCGCGATTCCCGTGGACGTGTACGCGCCCGGGTGCGCCATTCGCCCCGAGACCGTGATCGATGCCATCGTGGAGGCGTGCGGCATCCTGGATCAGAAGGAGGCCGTGATGCGTGCTGGCGGTGACCCGCTTACCGTGGGCGGCGCCGCAACCTGGGACGGTGGCGTTGAGCTGGGCGAGGACGGATTTGTAGCCGCTGCGAGTGCCGGAGCCGGTGTCGACGCAGGCACGGCTGACGGTGTGCCCGCCGCTGCAAAGGAGGCCGAGTAATGCAAAAGGCTATCTATACCACCGTCGGGATCGACGAGCTTCTGGCGCATGTGCAGGCGCTCAAGGGCGCCGGCGCGCGCTTTGTGCAAATGCACGCCGAGCGCAACGTCGACGACGGCACGTATCGCCTGGTCTATACGTTCATCAACGTCCGCGCTGCGCAAGAGCAGATCGCGCGGGACGGAAACTATGCGATTGAGAACCTGGTAGTCGAGGGCATCGACCAGTACCAGGAGATTCCGTCCATCAGCTCGTACTATCCGGCGGTGTTTTCGTTTGAGAACGAGGCCCACGACCTGTTTGGTCTTGCCATTACCGACATGCAGATTGACTATAGGGGCTTTTTCTACCAGGTCTCGACTGCCGAACCCATGAGCGTCATCACACCCGAGGTGAAGGCTACGCGCGAGAAGGCCATGAAGGTCCGTGCCGCCGCCGAGGCCAAGGCGCGCAAGGCCGCGGCCGAGAAGGCCGCCGCTGCGGGGGAGGGCGCTGCGGGCGCCGGCGATGCCGCGGGCGCTGCCGTCGCTCAGCCCGCTGCGGCTGCCGGCTCCGATGCTCAGCATGACGATGCCGCTGCCAAGGCCGCGCTCAAGGCCGCCGAGATGGAGGCAAAGCTCGCCGCCATGGATCCCGAGAAAGCGGCCAAGGTTCGCGCGGCGCTTGCCGCCAAGGCCGCCCGCGACAAGCAGAAAAAGGAGGCGTAAGGTCCATGGCACATCGCTCCGTTATTCCGTTTGGCCCGCAGCACCCGGTGCTGCCCGAGCCGCTTCATCTGGACCTGGTGATCGAGGACGACCGCGTCATCGAGGCAATTCCGCAGATCGGCTTTGTGCACCGCGGACTCGAGAAGCTCACCGAAAAGCGCGACATGCACCAGTTTGGCTACATCGCCGAGCGCATCTGCGGCATTTGCGCCGTGGGCCACAGCTGCGGCTATGCCAGCGCCTGCGAACGCATGCTCGGCATCGAGGTGCCTGGCCGCGTACAGTATATCCGCACCATTTTGCATGAACTTTCGCGCGTCCACTCGCATCTGCTGTGGCTGGGCCTGCTCGCCGATGCCTTTGGCTTCGAGGCGCTGTTCTATCGTTCGTGGACCCTGCGCGAGCAGATTCTCAAGATCTTTGAGAGCA
>CAUDYH010000282.1 GCA_958453575.1 uncultured Collinsella sp. | reverse complement strand
GCGAGGCCGTGGGGCAGGTGATGGAAAGCGCCGAGCTTGTGGGCCATGGAGTGGTTGAGGCCCAGGAAGGCGTTGGCGAAGGCCATACCGGCCATGCAGGAGGCGTTGTGCATCTCCTCGCGGGCATGCGGGTCCTTGGCACCGTTCGTGAAGCTGGAGGGCAGGTTCTCAAAGACGAGCTTAGCAGCGCGCTCGGAGAGGCCCTTAGTGTAGTCGGAAGCCATGATGGAGACGTAGGACTCGATGGCGTGGGTCATGACATCGATGCCGGAGGCAGCGGTCAGGCCGCGCGGGGCGGTCATGCAGTTGTCGGCGTCGACGATAGCCATGTTGGGGAGCAGCGCGTAGTCGGCGAGCGGCCACTTGATGCCGGTCTCCTTGTCGGTGATGATGGCGAACGGCGTGCACTCGGAGCCGGTACCCGAGGAGGTCGGGACGGCGACGAAGTAGGCCTTCTTGCCCATCTCGGGGAAGGTGAAGATGCGCTTGCGGATGTCCATGAAGTCCATGGCCATGTCCTCAAACTTGCACTCGGGGTGCTCGTACATCATCCACATGATCTTGCCGGCGTCCATAGCGGAGCCACCGCCGACGGCGATGATGACGTCCGGCTCAAAGAGAGCCATCTGCTTGGCGCCGCGACGTGCGCACTGCAGCGACGGATCGGGCTCGACGTCGTAGAAGCAGTCGTGGGCGATGCCCATCTCGTCGAGCTTGGCCTCGATGGCGCGGGTGTTGCCATTCTTGAAGAGGAACTGGTCGGTGACGATGAAGGCGCGTTTCTTGCCCATGACGTTGCCCAGCTCGTCGAGGGCGACGGGCGTGGAACCCTTCTTGAAGTAGACCTTCTCGGGAGCGCGGAACCACAGCATGTTCTCACGGCGCTCGGCCACAGTCTTAACGTTGATCAAGTGCTTCACCCCAACGTTCTCGGAGACGGAGTTGCCGCCCCAGGAGCCGCAGCCCAGGGTCAGAGACGGCTTCATGCCAAAGTTGTACAGGTCACCGATGCCGCCGTGCGAGGACGGGGTGTTGATGACGATACGGCAGGCCTTCATGACGTGCTCGAACAGGCTGATCTTCTCGGCCTGGGCGGGGTGCACGTACAGAGAGGCGGTGTGGCCCGGGCCACCGGCGAGCACCAGGTGCTCGGCCTTGTCGACGGCCTCCTGGAAGTCCTTGGCGTGGTACATGGCCAGGACCGGGGAGAGCTTCTCGTGGGAGAACTCCTCCTTGGCGGGATCGGTGGAGGTGACCTCGGCGATCAGGATCTTGGTCTTGGCGGGAACCTCGATGCCGGCGAGCTCGGCGATCTTGGCGGCAGCCATGCCGGGGATGCGGTGATCGAGGGCGCCGTTCTTGAACATGGCGGCACGCAGGGCCTCCATCTCGGCACCCTGCTTGACGAAGTAGCAGCCGCGCTTCTGGAACTCGGCCTTGACCTGGTCATAGATGGTGTCGATGACGGTCACGGACTGCTCGGAAGCGCAGATCATGCCGTTGTCGAAGGTCTTGGAGTGAATGATGGAGTTGACGGCGAGCAGCACGTCGGCGGTGTCGTCGATGACGACCGGGGTGTTACCGGCGCCAACGCCCAGGGCGGGCTTGCCCGAGGAGTAGGCGGCCTTGACCATGCCCGGGCCACCGGTGGCGAGGATGATGTCGACGTCGCGCATGACCATGTTGGTCAGCTCGATGGAGGGGACATCGACCCAGCCGATGATGCCCTCGGGGGCGCCGGCCTTGACGGCGGCGTCAAGCACGAGCTTGGCGGCGGCGATGGTGCACTTGGCGGCAGCCGGGTGCGGGGAGATGATGATGGCGTTGCGGGTCTTCAGGCTGATCAGCGTCTTGAAGATCGCGGTGGAGGTGGGGTTGGTCGTCGGGATGACGGCGCCCACGATGCCGATGGGCTCGGCGATCTTGGTGATGCCGTAAGCCTCGTCGCGCTCCAGGACACCACAGGTCTTGGTGTTCTTGTAAGCGTTGTAGATGTACTCTGCGGCGTAGTGGTTCTTGATGACCTTGTCCTCAAGAACGCCGCGGCCGGTCTCCTCGATGGCCATCTTCGCCAACGGGATACGAGCCTTGTTGGCGGCCATGGCGGCCTCATAGAAGATCTTGTCGACCTGCTCCTGCGTGTACGTAGCAAATAGCGCCTGGGCCTCTCGCATCTGAGCGAGCTTAGCCTCAAGCGCCTCTACGTTGTCCACAATTGCGGGAGTAGTGTTTTCCGGTGACTTTTTCACCATTTGTGTCTCCTTGCGATCGGAGATTTACCCTACGCCTTGCATGATAGCAAGAAATTATTCGGCGAACGGTAAGATTCCTGTAAAAGGCACACTAAAACGCTTCAATAAACTGAAACGTTTCAACTAAAACTATCTGCCAGTGCATCTCCCCGCTCATTGGGGACAGACTTACATGAGTGGTTTCACTCATTTGGGACAGACATCGATTTGCGATTTTGTCGTTTTGGGCCTGTTTTTGTTGCTGATTAGATATAAATAGGTCACAGGTTCAGCATTTCGCGTTCCTTCTCTCCTTTTAGGTGTTGCCTGTACGGCTTTGAAAGGAGAGACCGTGCCCCGATGCGCCCGCGAAATATCGCTCACCGGCTATTACCACGTCTTTGACCGCGGTAACTCCAAACAGA
>CAUDYH010000281.1 GCA_958453575.1 uncultured Collinsella sp. | reverse complement strand
CGCAGCCAAGCATCAATCGAAGGCATCAATTTGCCACTCTCAAGCATCGTTTCTCCCTTACCGTCCCAAATTAGCTACTCTCGGGCAATTTATTCATCAACGGGCGTGAGCACCATGACAGCGCGCGTGTTGCTCAGCGACAGTGAACGGCAGGTCACAAGCGTTACAACCTTGGTTGCCGAAGCGGCACGATCGGTGGCATCACTCGCCACGGCAGAGGCACCGTCGAGCATCTCGGACAGGTAGTTCTTGAGCCCGTCATCGCCCTCAAAATTGGGCGTGCGCGCCTTGGCATACGTGTCCTCGACAACTTTGGTCGCCAGTGGTCGCAGCTTATACGTAGCATCCCGTGTGATGTAATACACAAACTCGATGCTATCGAACGTCGCCTGATCAGTGGTGTCCGAAATCACGTTGAACATCGACCCATCGTTCATATGGTGGCCGTAGATCGTGGTCTGCTGGTCGACCATTCCCGGCGCGGTGTCATCGCTATCCAGGAAAATGGCGCCGGACGCGTTGGACGTGCCATCAAACAACGTGTTGAGGTATTTGGAGTTGTTGTTGGTCTGCACCACGGGATAGTTGATGTTGGTTCCCGGCACGTAAATCCAACCCACAATCTCGGGATTCGTCTGAGCAAGCGCATCAAAGTTGATAATCGGCACGCCGCTGGCGTCCTTATCGCTTACATATTGCTTCTCGATTTTCTGATACGAATCGCTCGCCTGCTTATAGCCAATCTGGGCATTAATAAAGATAGCGGCGGCGGCGACAATCAGGCCGATACCGATGATGATGAGCAGGATAGGAATGATGGAGCGGCGCTTCTTACGCGGCAGCTCGGTGCAATCCGACGGCGCGGCATGCGATGAAGACCGGGGCGGCTTCTTAGCGGAGCTATAAGACGAAGGACGATATGCGGCCGGCGCGTCCTGTCGACGATGCGTCGCCGGTGTCACGGGGCGCGGCGCGCGCGGCTGCTGAGGAGAGGATGTCCGACCCTGCTGTGCCGCACGGGCAGCACCCGGCTTCGACGGATCGGGAATCTGAGAAGCCTTGAATCGTTTTCCCTGATAATCGGACATGGCTCTCCTTATACTGCGGTGAAACGGCGGAACGCTTAGGCGTCAGCCATCTCCTGCTTCATCTTTTCGATAACCTTGCGGTACTCGGGGTCGCATGCGCCCAGAATCTGCGTGGCGTAAATGGCGGCGTTCTTGGCACCGTTGATGGCCACACAGGCAACGGGCACGCCCGAAGGCATCTGCACCATCGACAGCAGCGAGTCCATACCACCCAGATCGCCCGTCTTCATAGGCACGCCGATGACCGGCAGCGGCGTAAAGGCCGCCACGACACCGCCCAGGTGAGCAGCCTTGCCGGCAGCAGCGATAATCACCTTGATGCCGCGGTCAGCAGCAGTCGAGGCCCACTCATGGACCTTCGCCGGCGTACGGTGCGCGCTTGCAATCACGAGCTCATAGGGCACGCCTAGCGCCTCGAGCTCGGCGGTGCAACCTTCCATAACGCCCAGATCGGACTTGGAGCCCATGATGATCCCGACAACCGGCTTCTGATCTGCCATAAACAAAGACCTCCTGTTGAGAGCGGTGACGCGGCCAATCCGCGACCCTTAACTGCAAATAATTCAAGTATAGCCGCCGATGCTGATGTGTTCGGCGGGAGACGGAACGCTTTGCGAGATTAAGGCCGAAGGGTCGGAGCTTTCCGCCTACATTCAAAAAGCGTGCCCACCGTCCTTGGGTGGGACGGCGGGCACGCTTGCTTAGCTGTTGCTGGGGCTACTTAGCCTTGCCGCGACGATGGAAGAAAGCGCCGATCGCGGCGATGATGGCGCCAAGACCACCGACGGTCGCGACGGTCGCCGCCGTCTGGTCTCCGGTATTGGGAATCGCCGAACCGTTCTTCTTGCTGCCCTGGGCCTTGTCGCCTGCGGGCTTGCCCGCCTGGTTGCCGCCGTTCGAGCCATTGCCGGAACCCTGGTTGCCCGAGCCGCCCTGGTTGCCGGAATCGGCATCCTTGAGGCTCTCAATGGCCAGCTTGAGCTGGTCATAGGCCGCCTGGAGCTGGGTGTCGGAAGCATTCTCATCACCCAAGACGTCCTCGGCGTAGGTAATGGCATCCGTCAGGGCCTTGACAGACTCGGCCGTCTTGCCCCTGGTGTCAGTCTCCTTCGCCTGCTTGACCAGGGCCTTGAGCTGCTTCTTAGTCGGATTCTCGACCGGGACCACCGGGGTCTTCTCGAGCGCGTCGCGGGCGCTCTCGAGCGCCCTGAGCGCCTGGTCGACCTCGTCCTGCGTGGCATCCTCGTCGCTCAAGATGGCGCGGGCGCTCGCCAGGGCGTTCTCGAGCGCCGTCCAGGAGGCCTCGGTGTAGTCACCGGCCTTGAGGTCGCCGGCAGCAACCTCGGCATCAACCTTTTCGATCGCGGTAGCGAGATCATCCTTCGCCACCGGATCGGGGACGGCCGTACCGTAGAACTTGAGCTCCGCCATGCTGCAGTAGGCATCAACGTTGCCACCGCCGGCGTGAATCACCTTGACGGTCACGTAGCGACCGCGCGCGGCGCCAAAGCTCATCTGTTTCCAGTCGCCACGGTCGGTGAGTACGTGACCGTCGTTGTCGAAGGCAAACGTACCCATCGACACGGCGGTGCCCATCTCATAGCCGT
>CAUDYH010000280.1 GCA_958453575.1 uncultured Collinsella sp. | reverse complement strand
CAAAATAAGCCTTTGGAAGGGTGGATTAGAAGCGAGCTGAGAGGCTACAAAAGCGACGATGATCTTCCGGACTACAGAAAAACTAAAAGCACCAACTTCAGATACAGCGGTATTAACGGAACTATGCGGGTAACAAAGGCTTCTTTGCCAATAGGTTTAATAAGAGACGAAATCATGGATATGATTAAGGACGTTGAATATCGGGAAGGGATTAGGCAAATCGAGGATTTTGCTAATTCGTCTAGCGCTGGCGCGATTGATAGAAGTATGCTCGCAGGGGAAGTCGCTCGCAACACCCAAGGTGTTGTTCAGTGCGTTGCATTGGAGCAGTTGCTTCCCCTGTCATTTTTCAGCTCTATTGTTGCAGACGTAAAAGATCGGCTGATAGAAGTATTTATGAACAACGGTGCTAGCTAGCCACTTGGCCCATTTTGGATGGTGCTGCCTCCAAGTTTTCTCGTTTCAGCATAGCACCTGCTGCCGAACCTCGTGTGACAGCCCTTCTTCTTGAATTGCGTGTATAAGACCGTCGAGGCCGTGCCGCACCCCAGCTCCGCCAACCCGGCTACGGCAGCTCTGTCGAGCCCGTAGTCTCCGTAACGACTGTCGCGGGGCGCTTGGGGCCAATGTTCTCCTCGTTAGGTTGTGGACCCGCCGTCCCAGCTCACTGATTTTGCAATGTTCTCGGCGTTTACGGTCATGCTATCTCCTCCCATTAGAAACTCGATTCGGATTAGGCACTTCTTGTCGGAGCATTTTGGCATGTGATAATCTACGCTGCCGCAATCGGCCATCAAGACCATCGAACATTTGGAGGGACAGGCAAATGAAAACCGGTGTGGAGAACGACCGCATGGATGTAATCATCGAAAACTGCCGAAGCATAGATAACGCCTCTATCTCTATAGAGCCCGGCAAACTTAACGTTAAATTCGCACCTAATGGAACTGGAAAATCGACCATTGCGAAGGCTCTAGTCTCTGCCGTGAGCGAGTCCATAGGCCCCGGCCTCGTACCATTCAAATGGCTAAAACAGGGTTCTGCTGAAGAGCATCCTTTTACCGTAAACGGCTTGGACGGGGTCGCTTCCGTAGAGGTGTTCGACGAGGGATATGTTCAGTCCGTCGTTTTTCAGCAAGATAGCCTGTTTCCCGGTAGTTTTGAGGCGTTCGTTCGCACGCCTGAATTCATTAACACAGAAAACAGGCTGAGAGAACAGCTTGGAGCAATGGTTGAGCTGAGCGAGCGTGAGGACGTTAGAAAGCTGGCTGCCGATCTAGAGTCCTTTCTTGCGAATTTGGTAGGCAACTCTGGGCTAGACCGCAATAAAATGCCGAAGGGCTCGTCGCCTGTTGTAAAGGCCTTGAGAGATGGGAACACTTGGGAGCACGAGAACCCGCTGCTCACTCCATTTAAGCCTATTCTCGGGCAAGGTCCTTTCAAAAAATGGGCGGCGTGGCATAAGCAGGGCAGGGACTATCTCTCGCTGATGGAAGGCGTATGCCCGTACTGCGGCCTGCCCACATCCGATGCGGAAAAGCGCATTGATGCCGTAGGCGATTCTTTCGATTCGACCAAGGTGGGCAACATTGAGAAGACCATCAATGCTCTGTCTGTTGGCGGTGCATATCTGAGTGAGACGGCAAACCGCAAGATTAACGCAATAGTCGACTCGCCTGACCCGATTACAGATCAGGAGAAGGGTTTCATCGGTAAAGTTGTCCAGGACGCCCAACTAATTATCAACACGCTTGCGAGGTTGAGGACGGTTTCCTCGTATTTCGTCTTGAGCAGTGTAGACGATCTAAACGAAAGGCTGAGTAACTGTAAAATCGATATCGCGCTTGTTGATAGCTTTGATTCCTCATCCTGCAGCGCACTGGCTGCTGAGATTAACAGGGCCGTCGAAGAGGCCATGACAAATGCCGGGAAGCTCAAGGGGCTCGTGAATCGCCAAAAGTCGAAGCTGGCGGTAGCGCTGAAAGGCAGATGCGAAGAGATTAATTCTTTCCTTGCGGAAGCAGGATACCCTTATTGCGTCAGCATTCCCGGTGCCGAGGACGGAAAGTGCTCGGTGAGGTTAGTGCATACGAGCCTGTGGGAGGTTCCGGATTCGCGCGAAGCGCTGAGCTATGGCGAGAAAAACGCTTTTGCGCTTGTGTTCTTTGCCTACGAATGCATGAGCAAAAAGCCTGATCTGGTCATTCTGGACGATCCGATCAGCTCGTTCGATGGAGCCAAGAGGTACGCGTTGCTGAATATGCTGTTTCTTGGCGGCATTGGGGAGGCAACGCTTAAGGGGAAGACCGTGCTTCTTCTAACCCATGATTATGGCACTCTATTCGATATTGAACACACACATAAATCCGCCTTCCAGCCTTCCGCAAATAGCTGTGTTCTTTCCTGCACGGACGGTGTGATTAACGAGACTGTCGTCGCTGCGAACGATATGATATTGGCAGATAACCTTTACGAAAGACTTGCAAAAAGTTCTGGCGCTCTCATTGTCAAACTCGTTTATGCGAGAAAGGTGCTTGAGGTTAGGGATGATAAAGGGGACGCCTACGATGTTGTCTCTTCCTTGTTCCACCATCGCCCAACTCCGATGCGTGTAGACAATACTCCCATGAAAACAGCTGAGATTTTTAACGGCGTGGCAAATCTTGAGGCCATTGTTGGCGAGTCCATCGACTATAAC
>CAUDYH010000279.1 GCA_958453575.1 uncultured Collinsella sp. | reverse complement strand
AAATATGGCTATTTTGGGATACGCCCGGCTGCGTGGTCTGTTGACGGCACAGCTAACGCCACGTATCCTATCGAACTGCGTGTTTCGTAGGGGGATGCTGACCCCTCGATTCAAGCCGTTGCACTTTACAGAAAGCTGGAATCATTCGAGAAGGAGTACGCTTTGCCTACTATTAACCAGCTGGTTCGCCAGGGCCGTCGTTCCGTGCCCAAGAAGTCCAAGAACGCTGCTCTGCAGCACAACTCCCAGAAGCGCGGCGTGTGCACCCGCGTCTTCACCACGAGCCCCAAGAAGCCGAACTCGGCTCTTCGTAAGGTTGCCCGTGTTCGCCTTGTCAACGGCATCGAAGTTACTGCTTACATCCCGGGTGAGGGCCACAACCTGCAGGAGCACTCCATCGTGCTCGTCCGCGGCGGTCGTGTCCGTGACCTCCCTGGTGTCCGTTATCACGTCATCCGTGGCGCCTACGACGCTGCTCCGGTCCAGAACCGTATGCAGGCCCGTTCCAAGTACGGTGCTAAGCGCCCCAAGGCTAAATAAGCCAGATAACGTTTTGATACTTTCGCCGTGTGCCGCCTAAGCGCCGCACGGTAGACACTTAAGGAGATTTCACATGCCGCGTCGTGCAGCAGCTAATCGTCGTGAGGTTCAGCCTGACGCCGTTTACAACAACCGCCTGGTGACTCAGCTCATCAACAAGGTCCTTCTTGACGGCAAGAAGGCCACCGCTGAGCGCATCGTTTACACCGCTTTCGAGATCGTTGCCGAGAAGTCCGAGGGTGGCGACGCTCTCGCTACCTTCAAGAAGGCTATGGACAACGTCAAGCCCACGCTCGAGGTCAAGCCCAAGCGTGTCGGTGGCGCTACCTATCAGGTCCCGATGGAGGTCAACTCCCGTCGTTCCACCGCTCTGGGTATCCGCTGGATCGTCAACTTCTCCCGCGCTCGCAAGGAGAAGACCATGGCCGAGCGTCTCGCCAACGAGATCCTCGACGCTTCCAACGGCCTGGGCGCTTCCGTCAAGAAGCGTGAGGACGTCTTCAAGATGGCCGAGGCCAACCGCGCGTTCTCTCACTATCGTTGGTAAGTTAAGGTAAGGAACTAACATGGCTAAGCCTAAGTACAAGCTTTCCGATACCCGTAACATCGGCATCATGGCTCACATCGATGCCGGTAAGACCACCACGACCGAGCGTATTCTTTACTACACCGGTAAGACCCACAAGATCGGTGAGGTCCATGAGGGCGCTGCCACCATGGACTGGATGGTTCAGGAGCAGGAGCGCGGCGTAACCATTACCTCCGCTGCTACCACGTGCTTCTGGAAGAAGGACGGTACCGACTACCGCATCCAGATCATCGACACCCCGGGCCACGTTGACTTCACCGCCGAGGTCGAGCGCTGCCTGCGCGTCCTCGATGGCGCTGTCGCCGTCTTCGACGCCGTTGCCGGCGTTCAGCCCCAGTCTGAGACCGTTTGGCGTCAGGCTTCTACCTTCAACGTCCCCCGCATCGCCTTCATCAACAAGTATGACCGCGTGGGCGCTGACTTCTTCAACGCTATCGAGACCATGAAGGATCGTCTCGACGCCAACGCCGTGGCCGCTCAGGTCCCGATGGGCGCCGAGGACAACTTCTGGGGCGTCATCGACCTCGTCACCATGACCGCATGGGACTTCAAGGCCGACGACAAGGGCATGACCTACCCCGAGCCGATGGACGAGATCCCGGCTGAGTTCGCTGACATCGCTGCCACCAAGCGCGAGGAGCTCCTCGACGCTGCTGCCAGCTTTGACGACGAGCTCATGGAGAAGATCCTCATGGAGGAGGACTTCACCGTCGAGGAGCTCAAGGCTGCTCTGCGCAAGGGCGTCCTGGCCAACGAGCTCAACCTCGTCTTCGTGGGCTCCGCCTACAAGAACAAGGGCGTTCAGGAGCTGCTCGATGCTGTCGTCGACTACCTGCCCAGCCCGCTTGACGTTAAGGCCATCACCGGTACCGATCCGGACACCGGCGAGGAGATTGAGCGTCATCCTTCCTTCGACGAGCCCTTCTCCGGCCTGGTCTTCAAGATCATGACCGACCCGTTCGTCGGTAAGCTCACCTACGTCCGCGTTTACTCCGGTCGTGCCGAGTCCGGCTCCTACGTGATCAACGCTTCCAACGGTCAGCGCGAGCGCCTTGGCCGCATCCTCGAGATGAACGCCGCCGAGCGTATCGACCGTGACGACGCTGCCGCCGGCGACATCGTCGCTTGCGTCGGTTTCAAGAACTCCACCACCGGTGACACCCTGTGCGCCGAGGGCAAGGAGATTGTCCTCGAGAAGATCGAGTTCGCCAAGCCCGTTATCGACGTTGCCATCGAGCCCAAGACCAAGGCCGAGCAGGACAAGATGTCCCTGGCTCTGACTAAGCTCGCCGAGGAGGACCCGACCTTCACGGTGTCCACCAACCACGAGACTGGCCAGACCATCATCGCCGGCATGGGCGAGCTGCACCTCGAGATCATCGTCGACCGTCTGCTGCGTGAGTTCAAGGTCGAGGCGAACGTGGGCAAGCCGCAGGTAGCCTATCGCGAGCGTCCGGGCCACGAGGTCATGAACGCCGAGGGCAAGTTCGTTCGCCAGTCCGGCGGCCGCGGCCAGTACGGACACGCGGTCATCAACATGTACCCGCAGGAGGCTGGCAAGGGCTACGAGT
>CAUDYH010000278.1 GCA_958453575.1 uncultured Collinsella sp. | reverse complement strand
CAGCTCTCCCAGGAGCAGCTCACCAAGATCGCCGAGATCAAGATGCCGGACCTCAATGCCAACGACATTGACGCCGCCAAGAAGATCATCGCCGGTACCGCCCGTTCCATGGGCGTCACCATCGCTGAGTAGCGATTTCTTATGGTAACGACGGGTGCTCCGACCTGGGCGCCCGTTAAATGTGTGCAATAGGGCACACGATACGATGTGGGAGGGCTCACGCCCGTTTAACCACAGGAGGTAATGCACATGGCTAAGCATGGTAAGAGCTATAACGCCGCTGCCGAGAAGATCGATCGCGCCACGCTCTACACCCCCCTTCAGGCTGCCAAGCTCATTAAGGAGCTCGACACCGCCAAGTTCGACGAGACCGTCGAGGCCCACTTCCGTCTGGGCATCGATACTCGTAAGGCTGACCAGAACATCCGTGGTTCCATCTCCCTGCCCCACGGCACCGGCAAGACCGTTCGTGTTGCCGTCTTCGCCGAGGGCGAGAAGGCCCGCGAGGCTGAGGCTGCCGGCGCCGACATCATCGGTTCCGACGAGCTTGTCGCCCAGATTCAGAAGGGCGAGATCAACTTCGACGCCGCTATCGCTACGCCGAACATGATGGCCAAGGTTGGCCGCATCGGTAAGATCCTTGGTCCCCGTGGCCTCATGCCGAACCCCAAGCTCGGCACCGTGACCATGGACGTCGCCAAGATGGTCTCCGAGCTCAAGGCTGGCCGCGTTGAGTACCGCGCCGACCGCTACGGCATCTGCCACGTGCCCCTGGGCAAGAAGTCCTTCTCTGAGCAGCAGCTCGTCGAGAACTACGCTGCCCTGTACACCGAGATCCTGCGCGTCAAGCCCTCTTCTGCTAAGGGCAAGTACGTCAAGTCCATCTCCGTGTCTTCCACCATGGGCCCTGGCGTCAAGGTCGATCCCGCTGTCCAGCGTGACTTCCTGGCTGAGTAACTAACAGTTACTGCCTGAGCAAAGCAAGCATTGCTAAAGAAACCCGGTTCTGCCTCGTGCAGGACCGGGTTTCTTGCTATCTCGGGCCAAAACCACCACAAAGGTGCTTGTCCCCTTTGTAGTGGCTACCAGGGTGTTCTGGCGGTAGAGGACTCGATGGCCTCGTGGCGCTTGAGCTCACGGCGCATGGTTTGCGAGTTGAGCCAGGCTGCCTGCCAGCCACGGATGGGGTAGCGCGCTTCGCCTAGTTCAAACTGCGTATAGCCGCAGGCGTTGATGATCGTTGCCCCGCATGCGTGCTGACGTTCGCGTTGAAAGTCGCAACCATAGCATTGGTGCACATGCCCGTGCACCATGTAGTCGGGATTCCAAGACTCGAGCGCCGCGTTAAAGCATTCGAATCCTCGATGCGGTAGATCATCTAGATCGCCCACGCCGGCGGCGGGTGCATGGGTGAGCAAGATGTCGCAGCCGCCGACCATCCTCACTTTGCGGGACAGCTTGCGCATGCGCTTGGTCATCTCGCGCTCGGTATACATGTTGACACCGTCTCGGTAGCGCATGGAGCCGCCAAGCCCCGCAATGCGGATGCCGCGATACACGTACACGGTGTCTTCGACACAGATGCAACCACCCGGTGCATGACGTGCGTAGCGGTCATCGTGGTTGCCGCGCACGTAGATGAGCGGCTTATTGATGACCGTAACCAAAAACTCAAGATAGTCCGGGTCCAAGTCGCCAGCGGACAAAATCAGGTCGACACCCTCAAAGCGTTCCTTGCGAAAACACTCCCAAAGGCATCGTTCTTCGGTATCGGCTACGGCAAGGACCTTCATAGGGCGGTAACTCCCGGCTCATCGTTGGGCTGCGGTATCGTGCCCACCACGTTGTCGGCCAGCCAGTTCATCTCGACAATCTGCGTGCTCGGTAGCGGGGGAAAGCCCTCGATCTGCACCACGCCGTCTTGGCTATGAAGCTCGCCGCCAAATGGATTGATGGAGCCCTCGACGATGCCATTGCGGAGCAACTGAACAAGCTTGCGCGTTTGGTAGGGCAGACCCGGGGCGTAGCGAATGTTGATAACGCCCGAGCTCATGCCGTACCAGTAGTTGACGGCGCGAACCTGGCTGTCGTCACTGGTCTCATCCCAGGTGCCATGCAGCAGGCTTCGCACGATAAGCTCGTAGTATCGGCCCCAGTTCCATACCGGCATGGCGATGCCGACGACCTTGCCATCGACCAGGCGGTGGAGTCCGTAGGCCGTAGGGTCTATGAGCGACTTTGACATGTCAGCGCCGGTCATGACGCTCACGCCTTCGCGACACATTGCCTCGGCAAGACCGCCGGCGGGCACATCGCCCCAGGTGAGGATTACCTGCGCGCGAGGGTCGAGCAGCGAGGCGCCAATCGCAAAGGCGTTGATCTCGCTAAGTGCGCCCGACGCAAAGACCGACGCGTGGTAGCCAATGCGATGGTTGTCTGCCATGCTGGCCGCAAGGGCGCCCAGCAAAAACTTTGCCTCGTACATCTTTCCAAAATACGAGCGCACGCTTTGGTGGGGAAGGCCGATAGAGCAGTTGAGGAATCGCACCTGGGGATACTCGACGGCAGCCCTGAGCGTATATTCCATCAGGCGGTGCGAGGTCGAGAAGATGACGTTATCTCCATGTTTGACAGCCGTTTCCACAGCGGCGTAGAACACGTCCGGATCGTGGCAGTCCTCGAATGCCTCGGTGCGCACGATA
>CAUDYH010000277.1 GCA_958453575.1 uncultured Collinsella sp. | reverse complement strand
GGATGGAATGAAAACGAAAACAGCGAGGTTCCCTTTATCCGGTTCATGCTCGGAACCATACTGGCGGCTTACCGACAGCTCGAACAGCACACCCTGATTGAATTCAACACTCGCCCCATGTCGAAGCAAGCGCGCATAGCTGCTCTATTTCAGGAGAAACCCGGCGTCATTAAGAAATCCGACATCCAGTCCAACTGCCCCGATATCAGCGAGGTAACCGTTAAACGAACCCTCAGCCAGCTTGTTAGTTGCAGTGCAATCGAAAAAACAGGAGCGGGTCGTTCGACGGGCTACATACTTAAAGACGTCCATGCTCTGGAATTATTCTTGCAATCTGTAATACCCAATAGCGAGCCAGCAATAAAACAAGGGCCCCCAAAGGATAAACTCCTTGAACGCATGAACCGCGCCGAAGATGAAAGCAGAGACGGACTCTACGAAGACTACGATTCATTCTCAAGGGATATCAAAGCGAGATACGGAGTCTAGCCATATCTCAGAATGGCCTCACCCTTGTTGCCCAAAACTATTTGCACGTCATTTCACGTCACTTTGACGCGTAAAATAACGCGCAAATTTTTACGCGCCATCAAATTTGACGCACAAATGGTGTTTTTACTTATTACGTGTCATTCTGCACGTCATATTGAAGTGATAATCCCCGCGCCGGCAGAGGGCAGCAGTGTCTCCCGTAGCGCTAGTTAGCAAATGACCTGTGTATGTTCCTCGATGGCGGCACGATTCTCGGCGGTAATACCCGGCTCGCACACTACGGCGTCCAGGCTGTCCAGGCGGCAGAAGGTGTAGAAGTCGCGTTTGCCGATCTTGCTGGAGTCGGTGATCAGATAGCGCGAGTCCGCTTTGCTAAAAGCGAGCTGCTGGATACGGCCCTCGTCCATGTTGGACGTAGATACGTCGCCATCCAGAATGCCGTTGGCGCCGATAAACGCCGCATCGATGCCCAGCGCACGCAGGGTATCCTCAGCCGTTGGCCCCACAAAAGCGGCTGTGCGGCGACGGTACATACCGCCCACGAGGCACAGGTCGCAGTCTTCGCGCGCCTCGAGCAGGTTAAACACCGAAAGCGAATTGGTCACAATACGCAGGCGAAACGCCGGCAGCATCGAAGCCATCTGCTCAACCGTGGTGCCCGTACCCAAGAAGATGGTCGAGCCTTCCTCGATAAGCTCCACAGCGCGGCGTGCGATCTGCAGCTTTTCCTCGGCATGCTTGGTGCGCTTTTCACTGTGCGAATACTCATGGCGCAGCATAGCGTGCGGACGACCCTGCGCACTACGGGCGCCGCCGTGCACGCGCTCGATCTCGCCCAGGCTCGCAAGCTCCTCAAGGTCGCGGCGGATTGTCATGTCCGATACGCCCAGCGCATCCGAGATCTCCTTGACCGAGACCGTGCCCTGCTCCTCGAGCAGCTGACGAACCTTATCCTGTCGCTCTGCCTTAATCACGATGAATCCTCGCCGTTCTTTGCGCGCATATCATTCAAACAGTAACGAACAAATTGTATCAGACTCGTACGCGTCAAAAATGAACGCCCGCACAGCTCCAATCATCACTTTTTTGAGAAAAATACCCCCAGCTTTAGTGGGGTGTAGTGATAATCTCGCCTGTTCGCGCTACAGTTTGTCGGAATACCTCGATGTTAGGAACCAAATGATCACTTCCGAGCTTTTCGGCACCGCGCCGTGCGGTACCCCCGTTCATCGCTACACCCTCAACGGGCCCGAGATCTGCGTTCGCATTATGGACTATGGCGCCACCGTGCTGGGCATCGATGTGCCCGACATTCCCGGCAACGTACGCGATGTGGTGCTGGGCTTTGATAAGCTCGAGGATTACTTTGACAACCCCGCCTGCTTTGGTGCGACCATCGGCCCCGTGGCAAACCGCACCGCTGGCGCCACGATCGCCATCGACGGCACGGACTGGCATATGCCCGCCAACGAGGGCGCCAACAACCTGCACAGCGACCTTGAGCACGGCCTGCACAAACGTGTGTGGGATGTTGAGCTCGACGAGGTCCATAACGCCGTGCGCATGACCACCTCGCTTAAGGATGGCGAGCTGGGCCTGCCCGGCAACCGAACCTTTACGGCCGTGTTTACCGTTACGCGCACCGGCGTCTTCCGCATCGATTATGGCTGCGAGAGCGACCGCGCCACCTACGTGTCCATGACCAACCACACGTACTTTAACCTTGCAGGCCATAACGCCGGCATGGACTGCGAGCATTTCTTTGTAGCCAACGCCGCCCACTACCTGCCCATTGACGAGCAGAATATCCCTACCGGCCAGATCGCTCCGGTCGAGGGCACGCCGTTTGACTTCCGCAGCCTGCGCCCCGTCGCACCCGGTATGGAGGCCGACGACCCGCAGATTAAGCAGGCCCGTGGCTACGACCACTGCCTGTGCATCGACGGCTATCAGTACGGCCGCAATCTGCGCCGCGCGATGCACGTCGAGGAAATGTGGACCGGTCGCGAGCTGGATTACTACACCACCGCCCCGGGCGTGCAGCTCTACACCGGTAACTGGCTGGGCGACGAGCATGCCAAGGACGATGCCAACTATGGCTGGGGCGCCGGCTTTGCCCTCGAGGCAGAGATGTACCCCGACACGCCGCACCAGCCGCTGTTCCCGCAGGGCATTGTGGGCCCGGGTCACCCCTACAGCAATGTGATCGAGTA
>CAUDYH010000276.1 GCA_958453575.1 uncultured Collinsella sp. | reverse complement strand
AAGATACCAATCTGGTTGGTAAAACACCGTCAATGAGCCGCGAGCTAACTAGCTGCGTAAATAAAACCTAAAGAACTGTTGCAAATTAATGGCAAATGCCCAGATGCCGCCGTGCGATTTTCAATTAACTGTTACGCGCAAACAGCAAAATGCTACTATCTAACATGCACGTAAGAAAGCAGATTAACGGTTAAGGCTAAGAAGTGGCAGGTATGTCAGAAGCAACTAGGACTCGCACGCATGCGCCCGAGGTTAGGCAGCGCGCCGTCGAGGTCCTCCAAGAGGGGGTCGGTCATCGTGCCCTCGCCGCGGAGCTCGGCATTCCCCAGGCCACGGCTCGTCAGTGGGCCCACGCATACGCCGTGGGCGGTGCCGACGCCGTGCTTAACGCGGGTTCGCATCACCGCACGTATTCGTACGACGTCAAGCTCGCCGTGGTAAAGGATCGCCCGGAAAACGGCCTGACGGTTCGCGAGGCCATGATCAAGCACAAGATCCCCAGCGAGTCTTCGGTCAAGGCCTGGTGCCGCCAGTATCGCGAGAGCGGTGAGTCCGCGCTGGCCGATAAGCCGCGCGGTCGCAAGCCGCGCGTTAAAAAGGCGGAATAGCGAATGGGATGGTGCGCCCACAGGGGCGCATTTTTCTTGCCGCCCCTCTGCTCCAATGCGGGCGTGCCCTTACCCCGTACGCCTAAAACTCCCCAGTTGACCGAAAACCCGCCGCCGATACTCCTCAATTGAGCTATAACGTTAAACAATTGCAGCGTTTTAGCATGGGGGAGTGATGGTATGACGCTACTGTATTTCCTTACCCTGTTTCCGCTGGTACCGGCGCTGGGCATGCTGCTCGCGCGCGGTGACCGCGCCCGCGATGCGGCGGGGCTCATAGGCTCCGGCATTATTATGGCGGTGACAGTTGTAGTCGCCGTCATGTTTTTTGGCACGGGTCCGCAGAGCTTTGAGGTTGCCCCCGGCACCTCGCATGTGCTCTCGATCATCAGTTCCGTTATCGACGTCATCCTGTGCGCTGTCATCCTGTACAACGCGTACAAATATAGGAACGCGCTCACCACGGTGCTCGGCATAGTCCAGCTGGTGGGCTCGCTCGCCTTTGCAGCCATGACGCTGCCCGCGGCCGAAGCCGTCACGGCAACGCCACTCTACCTGGACTACATGAGCGTGATCATGGTCCTCGCCGTCGGCATCGTTGGCAGTCTAATCTGCTTGTATGCCCTGGGCTACATGAAGGACTTCCAGGCCCATGACGAGCACGAGGCCGCGCTGCGCGGGCAGACCGCGCCCGACCGTCGCCCGCAGTTCCTGGCGCTCATGTTCCTGTTCCTCTCGGCCATGTTCGCCATCGTGACGAGCGACAACCTTGAGTGGCTGTTCTGCGGCTGGGAAATCACCACCGTGTGTTCGTTCCTTATGATTGGCTACACGCGTACGCCCGAGGCCATCAAGAACGCCTTTACCCAAATCATCCTCAACATGCTGGGCGGCATCGCGTTTTTGGCCGGACTTATGTATCTGCACGTTAACGGCATGCCGCTGACCATCTCGGGCATGATCGAGCTTTCCGGCACCGGAACCGCGCAGTCCGCGCTGCTGGTGATGCCGGTCATCCTGTTGTCGCTCGCCGCGCTCACCAAGGCCGCACAGATGCCGTTCCACACTTGGCTGTTGGGTGCCATGGTTGCACCCACTCCCACGAGCGCCCTGCTGCACTCGTCAACCATGGTCAAAGCCGGCGTGTTCCTGATGGTCAAGCTGAGCCCACTCTATGCCATCTACCCCGTGACCGGCTTTATGGTCACGAGTGTGGGTGCCATCACGTTTTTGCTCGCTGCACTCATGGCCATCTCGCAGAGCAACGCCAAACGCGTGCTCGCGTACTCCACCATTTCCAACTTGGGCCTCATCAGTGCCTGCTTGGGTGTCGGCGCGCCCGAGGCCGTATGGGCGGCCATCTTCCTGATCTTGTTCCACACGGTGGCCAAGTCGCTGCTGTTCCTGTGCGTGGGCACGGCCGAGCATCATATCGGCAGCCGCAATATCGAGGACATGGACGGCATGTTCAGCCGCATGCCGCACCTGACGCGTCTGATGATGCTGGGCATTATGGGCATGTTTGTGGCGCCGTTTGGCATGCTCGTGTCCAAGTGGGGCGCCCTGGTGGCGTTTGCGCAGACCGGCAACGTGCTCATGATCATGGTGCTTGCCTTTGGCTCGGCCGCGACGTTTTACTTCTGGGGCAAGTGGCTTGCCAAGCTTTCGGGCGTCGACCCCACGGCTCAAAACGTTGAGGTCAATGTCCATAAGACCGAATGGATGGCCCTCAACGCCATCGCCGCGCTGCTGATTCTGTGCTGCGTGGCGTTTCCGGTTATCTCGAGCGGTCTGGTGTCGCCTTACTTGGCCATGGTGTTTGGCCGCGTGCCGTACGTTATTGGCAAGGACGCCATGTATCTGATGGTGGTTATCGTGGCTTTTATCGCCGTGGTGCTGCTGACGTCATTCCGCGTGAGCAACAAACCGCATGTAAACGTATATCTTTCGGGCGTGGGAACCGACAACTACCGCCATTTCCGCGGCTCGATGGGACACGAGGTAAAGGCCGAAAAGCGCAATTGGTACTCGGAGGATGCCCTTGGCGAGAAGCGTATCGGCCCCGCGGGTAGCGTCGTGTGCTGCAGCATTATCTTGTTTGCGCTGCTGTGCTGCGCATGGATTGGGCCCGAGCGGCTTG
>CAUDYH010000275.1 GCA_958453575.1 uncultured Collinsella sp. | reverse complement strand
TATCGGTCTCGGCTACATCGGCCTGCCCACCGCCCTCATGATGGCATCCCACGGCGTGGAGGTCGTGGGCACGGATTACAACGAGGAGCTCGTCGCCACGCTCAACGCCGGCAAGACTACCTTCAAGGAGGAGGGCCTAGACGAGCTGTTCGCCGACGCCCTGAAGTCCGGAATCAAGTTCTCCACCGACTACCAGGTCTGCGACACCTACATCGTCTCGGTCCCCACTCCCTACGACAAGCTAGACAAGAAGATCGACCCCTGCTACGTCGTGGCGGCCTGCAAGACCGTCCTCGAGGTCGCGCCCGAGGGCGCCGTGCTCGTAGTCGAGTCCACCGTTTCGCCCAACACCATCGACCGCTTCGTTCGCCCGCTACTCATAGAGGCCGGCCGCGAGGACGTCAGGCTCGTCCACGCCCCCGAGCGCATCATCCCGGGCAACATGGTCTACGAGCTGCTGCACAACAACCGCACCATCGGCGCCGACGACCCCGAGGTGGGCGAGGCCGTGGCGAAGGTCTACGCCAGCTTCTGCCAGGGCGAGATCTCCGTCACCGACATCCGCACCGCCGAGATGACCAAGGTCGTCGAGAACACCTTCCGCGCGGTGAACATCGCCTTCTCCAACGAGCTCGCCAAGATCTGCCGCATCGGCGGCATGGACGTCGCCGAGGTCATCCGCATCGCCAACAAGCACCCGCGCGTGAACATCCTCAACCCCGGCCCGGGCGTCGGCGGCCACTGCATCCCGGTCGACCCGTGGTTCCTGGTCGGCGACTACCCCGAGACGGCCAACTTCATCCGCCTCGCCCTGCAGACAAACGCCTCCATGCCCGAGTACGTCATGCACCGGGCCCACGAGGTCATGGTCGAGCGCGGCATCACGGACGCCTCGAAGGTCGGCATCTACGGCCTCACCTACAAGGAGAACGTCGACGACGTCCGCGAGTCCCCGACGCTGCAGATGCTCGAGTCCATGTCCGAGCACCTCTGCGCCGGCTCCGTCAAGGTCTACGACCCGTGGGTCGAGCGCGACGAGGTTCCCGGCCAGGTCCACTCTATGGATGAGTTCCTGGACGGACTGGAGATGGTGATCGTGATGGTCGGCCACTCCCAGGTCACGGACAACCCCGGCATCTTCGGCGAGCGCGTCCTCATCGACCCGCGCAACGTCTGCGGCGACGGAGAGAACGTCTACAAGCTGTAAGACCATGTGACTCTTCAGGAGAAATCGTTTTGAAGAAGGTAATGCTCGTCTTCGGCACCCGCCCGGAGGCAATCAAGATGTGCCCGCTCGTCAACGAGCTCAAGGCGCGTACGGATGAGTTCGAGACCGTCGTGACTGTGACCGGCCAGCACCGCGAGATGCTGGACCAGGTTCTGCGCGTCTTCGATGTGACTCCCGACCACGACCTGGCGATCATGAAGCCGGGCCAGACGCTGTTCGACGTGACGTGCGACGTGCTGCTTAAGCTCAAGGCCGTCCTCGAGGACGAGACGCCCGACGTGGTCCTGGTCCACGGCGACACCACGACCAGCTTCGCCGCAGCGCTCGCGTGTTTCTACCTGCAGATCCCCGTGGGGCATGTGGAGGCCGGCCTGCGCACGCACGACATCTACAGCCCCTGGCCGGAGGAGTTCAACCGCCAGGCGGTCGACATCGTGAGCGAGTACTACTTCGCGCCCACGGAGGCGAGCAAGCAGAACCTGCTCGGCGAGGGCAAGCTCGAGTCCGGGATCTGGGTCACCGGCAACACCGGCATCGACGCACTGCGCACTACCGTGCGCGAGGGCTACTCCCACCCCGAGCTCGATTGGGCCGAGGGCTCCCGCCTCATCCTCATCACGGCGCATCGCCGCGAGAACCTAGGCGAGCCCATGCACCGCATGTTCCGCGCCATCCGCCGAGTGATGGAGGAGCATCCGGACACAAAGGCAATCTACCCCATCCACATGAACCCGCTCGTCCGCAAGGCGGCGCACGAGGAGCTCGACGGCTTCGATCGCCTGCACATCATCGACCCGCTCGAAGTTCTCGACTTCCACAACTTCATGGCCGCGAGCCACCTCATCCTGACAGACTCGGGCGGCATTCAGGAGGAGGCACCTAGTCTGGGCAAGCCCGTGCTCGTGATGCGCGACACCACCGAGCGTCCCGAGGGCGTTGCCGCCGGCACGCTGAAGCTCGTCGGCACCGAGGAGGACGTGATCTACCGCGAGTTCAGCCGCCTGCTCAGCGATCAGGCCGAGTACGAGGTCATGAGTCATGCGTCGAATCCTTACGGTGACGGACATGCGAGTGAGCGAATTGCGGACGTTATTGGAGGTAAATAGTGAAGCTAAAAAAGAGGTTTACTCTTTCTCTTAAAAACAACCTGCGCTTCATTCCTGATGAGGCATATATGCGTCTCTACTTCAAAGCCAAACTTCATTACGAGCCTGATTTCGAGTGTCCTAAGACATTCAATGAGAAGCTGCAGTGGTACAAGCTTAACTACCATAATCCAGTTTTGACTCAGCTCGCAGATAAATATGGCGTGCGCTCTTTCGTCGAACAACGTATTGGGTCCGAGTATCTTGTGCCACTTTTCGGTGTTTTCAATGCAGCTGAAGAGATCGATCTCGATAAATTGCCGGAGAAGTTTGTGCTTAAATGTACTCACGACTCGCAGAGCACATTTGTTTGCACGGATAAGTCGAATTTTGATTTTGTTGAGGCCAAGAAACGTCTGAATGTTGCCTTGCATAG
>CAUDYH010000274.1 GCA_958453575.1 uncultured Collinsella sp. | reverse complement strand
GCGGCCGCCAAAGACGCAGGTGGGCGACTCGGCCGCAATGCGCGTCACGTCGGCGCCGAGCGAGCGCAGCTCACCGGGCGTGGCGGCGAGCATCTGGGCGCGACGCTCCTCGCGCGCATGCGGATCGAGCCCGGCCAGATAGGTCGTGTTGCGGCGCTTGGTGAGCGCGTACGGCTTTACCGGCGCGTCCATGCCGCTCACGCAGCTCACGATAAAGCCCTCAAAGGCGGCCCCGTCGGGCTCAAAGCTGCCGAGCCATTCGCCCGCGCGCGCCACGCGCTCAATCGAGGGATCGATTGCCGGGTCGCGGTAGGTGTAGAACGCCGTCTGGCGCTCGCCGGCTGCGCGGAATCCGCAGCCGTATGCACCGCCCTTCACGCGAATCTCGTTCCACAGGTAGTCGTAGGAGAGCGCGTTGGCAGCCACGGCCCAAGCGCCTGTCACGTCGAGCCCCAAGCGACGCGGATCGCACGCACGCGCGGCAAAGCAGATGTCGCTGGGGATCACGAAAGCCTCGTGGCGGTCGCACGGCGCCGGCACCACGAGCGCGTCGCGGCCGGCACCATCGCCCGCGCCAAGCCCCAGGTTGCCCGCGGCATCCCAGTACGCGTCAAAGTCCTCATCGCTGCCGGTAAAGCTCGCCATGCAGCCATCGGCCACAAAGATGCGGCCTGCCAGCTCGGCAAGCTTGGCGCGCAGGTCGTCCAGACGCTCGTCAAAGTGTTCGAGCAGATTGCGAAGGAACAGGTAGAAGTCTACGCCCGAAAGCTGCTCGCGCACCACGGCCGAAGGCGAGCTGTAGCTCATCGCGCGACCGAGCGCCGCCGAGTGACCGTTGTTGATAAAGCCCTGCTCAAGCCCAATGCGAATCTGCGTGAGCACGTCGCGCACGCGGTCGGCGTCGGCATCTGCCAAAAGCGTGCTCGACCATACCTCGCGCGGCAGACTCGCCAGTGCATCGATCTTCTCGGACAGGGCGCCGGCGCTCACCAGCAGGTAGGGGCGCACGCCGTCCGCTTCGGGCTGCGTCATGACTTCGGTCGTAAAGCTCAAAAAGCCCAGCTTGCCGGCGAGCAAGTTGTCGAGTTCCTCGGCCGAGTGCTCGCGCGTGGGCAGCTGCTTAAGCAGGCGGCAGAGCAGCGTCACGTAGGGCAGGTCCTCAAACGCGACGCAGCTCAGGTCGAAATACTGCATGGCGTAGGCCAGGCGGTTGGTAGGGATGTCGTGGCGCAGACAGACGATGGGCGCGGTCGTGTCCACGACCAGCGGCGGCTCGGGGCGCGCCTCGCCAATGTCGGACACGCGCAGGCGCGGCAGCGTGGCCTTGTCCTCGGGCGTGTCCTCGGCTTCCTGCGCGGCACGCAGCGCGGCCGTGCGCTCGACCACGTCGGCCAGCTCGGCATCGGTCATGGCGTCACGCTTGGCTGCCAGCTCGGCGGCCTCGGCACCCTCTGCGCCCTCGGCGGCGTCCACCGGCACCAGCTCGACCAACGCCATGTGGTCGTTCTGCAGCACCAGCTCGCGCAGCAGGTCCTCAAAATAGCTGCCGTCCAGCTCGCCACGAAGCTCCTCGTACACCGGGCCGTACTTGAGTGCCAGCGTCGCGGCGTCGTCATCGTAGAGCCAGGTGCTCAGTGCGTCGCACGCAATGGCCACGCCGTCGGCGATACCGTAGTCGCGCTGGCGCAGGTCGTATTCGTTGCTGCTGATGATGGCCTCCAGGCGCTCGCGCGGAACGCCGTGCTCGCACAGGTCGCGGCAGGCGTCCTGGAACACACGACGCAGCTCGCGCGCCACGCCGGGCTGCGCGTTTTGCAGCATGATGAGCTCGTAGGGCTGCAGGCTCTCGGCAGCGGTGTAGCTCACCACGTTGCCGCCCAAGCCAGCGGCCAGAATGGCCTTCTTAATTGGTGCTTCGTTGGAGCCCAGCAGCGCCTCGAACAGGATATCCGCCGCGATCGTGCGCTTGCGGTCGAGCGCGCTGCCCAGCACCAGGCCCAGGCCCACCAGGGCGTTCTCGGGTGTAGTGGCCATCTCGACGCGCTTATACTCGCAGGTCACAGGCGCCTGCACGTCCAGCGGATTGGGCGCCAGCGCGGACGGGTCCTCGCCGGCGGCAACGGCGGCGTCCATGCGGCGGCTCGCGGCACTCGACTGCGACAGATAGCGCTCGTCCAAAAAGGCCAACGCTCGGTCCACGTCCAGGTCGCCGTAGAGCGTGATGTAGGAGTTGGAGGGGTTGTAGTGGCGCGCGTGCGTATCCAGGAACTGATCGTAGGTGAGCGCAGGGATCGCGCGTGGGTCGCCGCCGCTCTCGTGTGCATAGGCGGTGTCGGGATAGAGCGCGGCGTTGACGGCGTCGTCCAGCACGCTCATGGGGTCGGACAGCGCGCCCTTCATCTCGTTGAACACCACGCCGTTATAGCGCAGCGTGCCCTCGCACAGGCTCGCGGAGCTACCGTCGTCCTCGCCCTCGGCGCCCTCTGGCAGGTCCAGCTCGTAGTGCCATCCTTCCTGCTCAAAAATGGTGGGCTTGGTATAGATGGCCGGGTTGAACACCGCGTCCAGGTACACGTCCATCAGGTTGTACAGATCCTGCTCGTTGGTGGTGGCAACGGGGTAGATGGTCTTGTCGGGGTAGGTCATGGCGTTGAGGAACGTCTGCATGGAGCTCTTGATCAGGTCGACAAACGGCTCCTTGACGGGGAACTTGGCCGACCCGCACAGTACCGAGTGCTCAAGAATATGGAACA
>CAUDYH010000273.1 GCA_958453575.1 uncultured Collinsella sp. | reverse complement strand
GCGCTTCCGTGACTTCGGGCGAGGGAGCCGCAGGCTCGGAGGTGTTTGCGGGAGCCTGAGTCGGAGCCGGAGTATCCGCGGCCGCGGGCTGAATGGCGCCGCAGGCGCAGAGCATACACAGCGACAGTATCGCGGCGATTATTGCACAAGATTTTTTCATAATTTTATCCTTTCTCTATTGTGTGACTTATAAGCGTTCTAACGGAGAGTTATTTTAGCTTTGCCACCGCCCGAATGCAATGGCTGGAGCGCAGATTTAAGAAAAGATAAGAAAATCAGGATGCCGTTAACGGCATCCTGATTTTATACGTTTTGCGGCTTATTTAAGCTCGCCGCGCTCCTTGAGAGCGTCCTTGCGGCTCAGGTCGATGCCCTTCGGGCCGACGTTCATGACCTTGACCCAGGTCATGTCGCCGACCTTGAGAACGTCTTCGACCTTCTCGGTGCGCTTGAACTCAAGATCCTTGATCTTCACAAGGCCGTCCTTGCCGGGAACCAGCTCGACCCATGCGCCGAAGTCGGAACGGATATTGGAGACCTTGCCGTAGTACAGTGCGCCGACTTCCGGCTCGAATACGATGTCCTCGATGGTCTTGCGCGCGGTGCGGCAGGCCTCGATGTCGGAGCTCGCGATGAAGATGGAGCCGTCATCGTTAATGTCGATCTTGCAGCCGGTGTCTGCGGTGATCTTCTGGATGACCTTGCCGCCGGAGCCGATGACCTCGCGGATCTTGTCGGGGTTGATCTTCATCTGAATCATCTTGGGCGCGGACTTGGCCAGCTCCTTGCGCGGCTCGGCGATAGCCTTGAGCATGATCGCGTCGAGGATCTGGAAGCGGGCTTCCTTGGTGATCTCGAAGGCTTCCTTGACGATCTCGTGCTTCAGACCGTCGTTCTTGAGGTCCATCTGGATGGCGGTGATGCCCTGCTTGGTGCCTGCGACCTTGAAGTCCATCTCGCCGTGGAAGTCCTCAACGCCCTGAATGTCGATGAAGGTGGTGAAGTCGTCGCCATCCTGGATCAGGCCGCAGGAGATGCCCGCGACGGGAGCCTTGATGGGAACGCCTGCGTCCATAAGAGCGAGCGTGGTGCCGCAGATGGAGCCCTGAGAGGTGGAGCCGTTGGAGGAGAGAACCTCGGAAACTACGCGAATGGCGTAGGGGAAGTCTTCAACGTCGGGGATGACGGCTTCGAGAGCCTTCTCGACCAGTGCGCCGTGGCCGTATTCGCGGCGGCCGGTGCTGCGGCTGGCACGAGCCTCGCCGGTGGAGTAGGAAGGCATGTTGTAGTGATGCATGAAGCGCTTCTCTTCCTCTTCCCAGATGGTGTCGAGCTTCTGGGACTCGCTGAGAGTGGCAAGAGTGGCGATGGAGAGAACCTGAGTCTGGCCGCGGGTGAACAGGCCGGAGCCGTGCACCACGGGGATAACGCCGACCTCGGCTGCGAGGGGGCGGATCTCGTTCATCTGGCGTCCGTCAACGCGCTTGCCGGCGAGCAGCCACTTCTTGACGACCTTCTTCTGCAGCTTGTAGAGTATCTCGTCCATGTACTGCATCATGTCGGGGTGCTCTTCGCCGTACTTCTCCTGAACCATGGTGATCCACTCGTTGACGCGGGCTTCACGGACGTTCTTGTCATCGGTGTCCATGCAGTGCTCCATGGACTCGAACTCCTTCTCGACCAGCTCGTCGAACAGATCCTGATCAAAGGCAGCGTGCTCGTACTCGAACTTGGGCTTGCCTATCTCGGCGACCATCTTGTCGATGAGGTCGAGAACGGGCTGGAGGTGCTCATGTGCCTGAACGATGCCCTCGTACATGACGTTCTCGGGAACCTGATCGGCCTCGGACTCGATCATGACGATCTTCTTGTGGGTGGCGGCGATGGTGGTGGTCATGCGGTTGTGCTCACGCTCGGCCTTGGTGGGGTTGAAGAGGTACTTCTCGCCGTCCCAGCCGAGGACGATGCCGGCGATGGGGCCGTTGAAGGGCACGTCGGAGATGGAGACTGCGGCGGATGCGCCGATCATTGCGGTGATCTCGGGGGAGCAGTCGCGGTCAACAGACAGAACTTCGCAGGCGATAACGACGTCGTTGCGCAGATCGGTCGGGAAGAGGGGACGCATGGGGCGGTCGATCAGGCGGGAGGCCAGAACTGCGGGCAGGCTGGGCTTACCCTCGCGGCGCATGAAGCTGCCAGGGATGCGGCCGACTGCGTAGAGCTTCTCGTTGAAGTCAACGGAGAGCGGGAAGTAGTCGATGCCGTCCTTGGGGCGGGCGGAAGCGGTGCAGGTTACGAGAACGGTGGTGTCGCCGTACTTGACGAGGACTGCGGCGTTGCAGAGCTCTGCCATCTTGCCGACCTCCATGGAGAGGGGGCGGCCTTCGTACATGATCTCATACTTCTTGTAATTGGGGAACTGCTTCTGGGTGATTATCATGTGTTTATCTCCTTTATATTTTGGCGATCCCGCCGTCTTAGCACTTGAAGAAACGCCCGCCCTGAGGGCGCTTTTTCAAATACTAAGCTGTGCGGGAAACGCTTGCTTACATTAAAAAAGCATGGGGATTATTCAATTATCCCCATGCTCAATACCTTCATAACCTTCAGAAAGAGCTGAACGGCAAAATTACTTACGGATGTTCAGCTTTGCGATAATCGCACGGTAACGCTCGATGTCCTTCTTGGCGAGGTAGTCGAGCAGACGGCGGCGCTTACCGACCATTTTGTACATGCCCAGACGGCTGTGGTCGTCGTTGGGGTG
>CAUDYH010000272.1 GCA_958453575.1 uncultured Collinsella sp. | reverse complement strand
CTGCTCAGATGGACGGCGCTATCCTGGTCATCGCCGCTTCCGACGGCCCCATGGCTCAGACCCGTGAGCACATCCTGCTCGCCCGTCAGGTCGGCGTTCCCTACATCGTCGTCTTCCTGAACAAGTGCGACATGGTCGACGATGACGAGCTCATCGACCTCGTCGAGATGGAGACCCGTGAGCTCCTCTCCGAGTACGATTTCCCCGGCGACGACATCCCCGTCATCCGTGGTTCCGCTCTGGGCGCTCTCGAGGGCGACGCCAAGTGGATGGACGCCATTCGCGAGCTCATGAACGCTGTCGACGAGTACATCCCGACGCCTGCTCGTAACAACGACCTCCCGTTCCTGATGGCCGTTGAGGACGTTATGACCATCTCCGGCCGTGGTACCGTTGCTACCGGCCGTGTCGAGCGCGGTGAGCTCAAGCTCAACGAGCCCGTCGAGATCGTCGGCATCAAGGATACCCAGAACACCGTTGTTACCGGTATCGAGATGTTCCGTAAGTCCATGGACTTCTGTGAGGCTGGCGACAACGTCGGTCTGCTACTCCGTGGCATCAAGCGTGAGGACATCGAGCGCGGCCAGGTTCTCTGCAAGCCCGGTTCGGTTACCCCGCACACCAAGTTCACCGGCGAGATCTACGTTCTGACCAAGGAGGAGGGCGGCCGTCACACCCCGTTCTTCGATGGTTATCGTCCTCAGTTCTACTTCCGTACCACCGACGTTACCGGTACGGTCAAGCTCCCCGAGGGCACCGAGATGGCTATGCCTGGTGACCACATCACCATCGAGGGCGACCTCATCCACCCGATCGCCATGGAGGAGGGCCTGCGCTTCGCTATCCGCGAGGGTGGCCACACCGTCGGTTCGGGCATCGTCTCCACGATCATTGAGTAAATTAGCTCTTTGATATAGCTGACTTAGAGAACCCGGCACTTCTGTGGGTGCCGGGTTCTTTTCTGCAATGGATATTGAGCCGTTGCTGGTGTCGAGAGGATCGATAATGGTTCTGGGTACACCGTCGATTAGATCTCGCTGGCCCCATTGATGTGTTCCAAATATGAATGGATCCACCGAGAACCAATTGATTCGAGGTTTTCATTGACAGCACTTACATAGAGCTGATAAAGTACCATCTCGTGCCCGTACGGGGCGGATATGAAAGGTTCAGGATACATGCGTACTCTAGTTACTCTTGCGTGCACTGAGTGCAAGCGCCGCAACTATACGACCACTAAGAACAAGGCGAACATGCCTGATCGTATGGAGATCAAGAAGTATTGCCCCTGGTGCCGTCACCATACGCTGCACAAAGAGACTCGCTAGTCTCTAGTCACATACGCCAGTAGTTCAATTGGTAGAGCATCGGTCTCCAAAACCGAGTGTTGAGGGTTCGAGTCCTTCCTGGCGTGCCAGTCATTATTCCGTAAGCTCCCAATTGGGGGCTTACGGTTTACTCATGTATAAGCGCATTGCGCGGAGGTAACCCAAATGGCCAACAAGAAGAACAAGAAGAAGGCTCAGCAGCCGGCACCTGCCAACAACGCTGCCGCCAACTCCAAGGTTGAGGCCAAGAAGGCCGTTGCCAAGAAGAACGAGAAGGCTGCGAAGTCCAAGAAGAACGAGAAGCCTGGTTTCTTCGCCCGCACCAGGAAGTATTTCGCTTCGGTGAAGTCCGAGATGAAGCGCGTCACGTGGCCCGATAAGAAGGAACTCGTGAACTACTCGGTCGTCGTTTGCGCTTCTCTGATCGTCGTCGGCGTCGTCATCGCTCTGCTCGATGCTGGCTTTGGCGAGGCTCTTGCTCTGTTCTCTGGATTGAGGGGCTAAACCATGTCTAAGCGTTGGTACGTCGTTCACACTTACTCTGGATACGAGAACCGCGTTAAGTCCGATCTCGAGCATCGCATCGAGACTATGGGCATGCAGGACCGTATCTTTGATATCGAGATTCCTATGGAGCGCGTCACCGAAATTAAAGAGGGTGGTAAGCGCGAGACCAAGGATTCCAAGATCTTCCCGGGCTACGTCCTGGTTCGCATGGAGATGGATGACGATGCATGGACGTGTGTTCGCAACACGCCCGGCGTCACCGGTTTCCTGGGCGGCAACGGCAAGCCCGCTCCGCTTTCCCGCGACGAGTACAATAAGATGACTCGTCGTCCCGGTAAGGGTGATTCGCCCAAGCGTACGTCGGTTGATATTCAGGTCGGCACGTCCGTCCGCGTCACCGATGGCCCGCTTACCGACTTTGATGGCAAGGTCTCCGAGGTTAATACCGAGGCAGGCAAGCTCAAGGTCACGCTGATGATCTTTGGCCGCGAGACGCCGGTCGAGCTCGACTTTAACCAGGTCGCTGTCATCGCTTAAGTTTGCGTCCGTTCGCGCGAGCGTGCTTCTTCTGTGACTGCTCATCTCAGGAGTGCTTCTAACACGTGCGTGCTTACGATATAGCAAGTACTTCACACTCGTGATTCGAAAGGAATGACCATGGCTGAGAAGAAGGTTGCCAACGTCATTAAGCTCCAGATTCCTGCTGGTGCAGCTAACCCCGCTCCTCCCGTCGGCCCCGCCCTGGGCGCTGCTGGCGTGAACATCATGCAGTTCTGCCAGGCCTTTAACGCCGAGACGCAGGACAAGAAGGGCGACATCATCCCCGTTGAGATCTCTGTCTACGAGGATAAGTCCTTCTCCTTCATCACCAAGACCCCGCCGGCGGCTCACCTCATCAAGAAGGAGCTGAACCTCAAGTCTGGTTCCGCTAAGCCCCAGGCC
>CAUDYH010000271.1 GCA_958453575.1 uncultured Collinsella sp. | reverse complement strand
AGGCCTGTACCGCCGTGACCATGGGAACGGTCATCGACCATCGCTTTATGGGCGAAGGCAGGATGTATCCCGTTTTGGAATACGCCGTCGACGGCACGCAATACCGCGCGAAAAAACAATTCCGTGGCATAATGACCAAAAGCTTGTCGGGACTCCCCATCCGCACGCAAGCCACCGCCTACGAAGACGCCAAGGGCTGGCTGCACGTGCAGACAGGCCCCATCGCCCGCCTAGGCACCCTCGCGGAGCAGCTTTGGCCCCTCGGTAGCCAAATGACCGTGTACTACAACCCCAGCAACCCAGACAAAAGCTATGTCGAACGCCCCATCGTGGGCAACTTTGCCACACTGATGTTTAACATCGCAGGCTTCTTGCTCATCGCGATGAGCATCTTGCTCTATGTTCTTATCCAGCGCTAGCTCAAACTGATGCGCCCCGCGCCCCATGCGCCGCAACGACCGTTACGACACCAAGGACCAGCCATGGCAACAATTTCCGAACAAGAACGCAAGCGTATCCAGCGATACTGCATCTATCCCAAGATTGCCGGTGCAGCGCTTGCCATGGCGTTCGTGCTGCCTTTTTTGATCATTCCCTTCGAAATGATCGACGATATCGTCTTCCATCACGAAGGCTTCCAAGAGACGGGCATGATGACCGCCTTGGCGCTCACTGCCATCGAGCTCGTCATATTCTGCTACTGCGCGCTCGCGCCGCGCTTTGGCATGCGCGGCAAGCAGTGGAAGGAAATGCAGCACCGACTCGTCGTCGAGCAGACCGAGAAAGACCGCTCGGCACAAATCGCAGGCGTTATCGGTACGCAGGCTGCCGCGCGCCTGCTTAAGAACAGCGATAACGCGACCGTGCGCAACCTGGGCGGCGCGGCAGAAGTCGCCGCTGCCGTAGGCGCCGTCGCCACCGCAGCGGACGTACTTACCGAAAGCTATGCCAACGCAAAGGCCATGGCGGAGGCCTATAGCGTGCCTATCCCCCGTGCAAAAAAGTGGATCATCGCACTTGTGGCGCTGCCCCTCGCAATCGTGTGCGGTGCTTATATCCCGCAGCTGGCACAGGGAAACATCGAGATGCAGGAGAATGCCGCGGCCGCGGCCGAGCAGATCGCCATCGCCCGCAAGACGCTAGAGCCCGCATGCGAGTACGTGTCCGCCGATGACCCCTACGAGCGATATCAAGATTACGGCTATCATGTCCGCGGCTATCTGCACGAAGGCGACTCCGACGCCCAGAAGACCTATACGTATCTGGACTTTGACAACAAGGGAACGCTCAAGGAAGTGAGTTACATAGCAGAGATCGACCCCGACGCGAGCCTTGAGGACAACCTCGCCCGCATCGAGCTCGACTTGGACGAACTTTCCTCTGTCGTCCAAACCGTAGACGTCAAGACCATGAGTCCCGAGCTCCTAGCACCGCAAAAGCTCCCCAAAAAGTTTAGGCAGGCTTTTTTGAACGGTTCGCTCTACGAGAGAATCTCCATCAGGACGAGTGACAACCCCATCAAAACGTACTATTCGTTTGACACGGAGCCCGAGGACGAGTTTGACGAGTACACCCATCCAAGCATCCGTATCACGTTGGTGGGCAAAACGAGCTAGGCGCCCAATGTGACAAAGGGACTGTCCCTTTGTCACATTCCATGAAAAAGGGCACCGGCGTTAGCCGATGCCCTAAAGCTGCTGCAGATTAACTCCTACAGCGTATGACTAAGACGAATCGAACTATTCGTCCCAAGAGAGGCTCTTACCAGTCTTCTTTGCCAGCAGCAAGAACAGACCGATGATGACGTTGCATGCAATACAGAAGATGAAAACGCCCTGGAAGGAGCCGACAAGCTCGTATACCTTCATCATGACGGGCATGCCAAAGGCGCCGACGATATAGCCCACGGAGCAGATGAGCGCGAAGATGCGACCAAAGTCACGGGAGCCAAAGACGTCCATCACCAAAACGGTCAGAGCGGTGCCGGCGATGACGTACATGACGTCGTTAACACCGGCAGCAAGAATGCTGAGCGTCGAGTTGCCGCTGCTCATCATGAGCATGACAAAGGAGAGAATCGAGACGGCGAGCCAGCTCAGAATGGCCTTGGTGCTGCCAAACTTATCGCAAGTGGTACCGACGATCGGGTTGAGGAACAGGTCGAACAGCGATGCGGCGGAAACCATGAAGCCACCCACCATGGGGCTAAAGCCGACCTCGGCGGCATAGGTGGGGAACAGCTGGTTCATGCAGCAAGTAAGCTGAACGAGGCAGAGGAAGCCGATGCAGAAAAAGAATGCAGGCGACTTAATAGCGCGTGCGTAGCTAACGCCACGTGCACTATCCTCGGTCGTCTCCTCGGTCTCGGCGACCGTCTCGCCTTCGACATAGCCATAGGGCAGCATGCCCTTGTCCTGGGGCTTATAGCGGATAATCAGGATGGAAGCGGGAAGAATGAGCACGGCGGAGACGCCAGCGAGCACCAGATAACCAGTCCTCCAGCCAGCAGCCTCAATGACAGAGGTGATGACGGGACTCATGATGAGCATGTAAATCGAGTTCACTGCCCAAGCGAGACCAATTGCCAGGCCGCCAGATTTTTTGAACCACTGGTCAATAACATCGGACATGGCGACGCCGGTAGTGAAGGCGAAGCAAACGCCAATCAAAGCACCAGCTGCGATGAACATCCAGACTTCGGTGTAGAAGGCCATGCCTGCGCCAGCGGCGAGCAGAATAAGCTCGACGACGGGGAGCCAAAACTTGCCAACAACCTTGGGGATGAGTTTTCCGACAAACGGAAGAGCCG
>CAUDYH010000270.1 GCA_958453575.1 uncultured Collinsella sp. | reverse complement strand
CAATTCGAAGCCGTGGGAATCCATCAATAGCTTCACGTCCTGATGGTAAATGCGGGCCTCGACGACATTCTTGGGCATTTTCCCCGTCTTTGTTGGAGAGCAAAAGCTGATGCTTGGCTCCTCTTCGCTCATGCCTCGGTCAAACCTAAGCATGCACGGGCATACCGACTCAATGGTTCGCAAGGCGTCCGCCGCGACCTTTTCCTCGGTAAACATCTCCACATCGATGCCGTTTTCTTCCATATAGGCACGGTTTTTACGTTGAAGCTCTAGCCGAGCCGCAGCCTCCCCATCTCCACGCTGTTCCCAATTTCCGGAGTCGGCGACATTTCGATCGAATGCAAAATCAACGGAACACGGCGCTTGCTGTTGAGTCGGATCACTGTCGCCGAGACGCCTTAGCTCGGAGCGTCTCATCAGTAGTGTCACAATATCAAACAGCCAACCAAATCCAAAAAGGCCAAAGGTAAAGAGATATAGAAAGAAGCTACCCCACATCCGTGCATACGCCCTATGAGCACCCGACCACCCAAGAAGGAAGCATAGCGAAAGCGCCTTGTTTGCCCTGTCAACCGACGTAATCTCTCGAGTGAGAGATTTCTGTTCAGACTTCGCCAAAGGTGTAACTTCATGCGATGAAACAGTAATTGAGGACATCCTTGACGCCGAGCTCCGAGCGCCTGATTTAGCAACGGCGCGAGCGACATCCCCAACTCCGACGGTCGTCCTACTGTATACAGCATTGTAAGCAGCCTTCTTCGGATTTTTGATCCACCCCATGCCCTTCTTACCATAGCCGGGGATTATCGCCCGCTTTACCGCGCGCTTCGCTCTGCCAGTCGTTCTTGCCTTGAGTGATGTCTTTAGATTCGGCTTACGCAGCCCGACCTTTACCATATTCCTACTCCATCCCCTCGGAACCCCACACCGGGGTGCACGAGCATGCCTGGGTATCCCCGTCTTCAAGCGCCCCGTGTTTTCCTAATGTTCACGCCCTCTCGGACTCTAATCCCCAGCCGCCATTCTTGATAATAAAAAAGGGCCCCATATGGGACCCTTCTTTAAAGTCTTACTGGCGGAGAGCTGGGGATTCGAACCCCAGATGCCCTTTTGGGGCATACTCGCTTAGCAGGCGAGCACCTTCGGCCTCTCGGTCAGCTCTCCGTAACAGCCGTTCTATAGTAACCAAACAGCCGAAGTTGGGCAAGGGGAAATTTGGAGCGATTCCATTTTTACCTTTCCCGCACCGCCTCCAACAAATAGTCGCGCATATACGGAATTGCAAACGAAACACAGCCATAGCCCGCAGGCTCAATCAACCCCGCATCGATGAGGCGTTTACGATACGAGCCGACCTTGTTCGCCGGCAGCCCCATCTTTTTGGCGATATCACCGTTGGCAATCTCATCGCCCTCGCATTGAGCCATTGCCACGAGATACTGAAACTGCCGCCCTGAAACCCTGCGCAGCGCCGGGGCAATCACCATAGCATTAAAGCTATCAAGAGCCGCTTGGATACCCTTACGCGCGGACCCTTCGTTCACACTCTCCGCCCCGCTGCGCGCAGCAACCTGCCAAGCGTAATATCCGACCAACTGGACCATAAAGGGATAGCCTGCTGAAGCCTTTGTTAATAGCTCAGCGGCGTCTTCATCGAGCTCCTTGCCCGCTCGTCTCATTGTATCCTCAAACGATCCGCCGACTTCAAAATCGGAGAGACGAGTGAGTTCGATATGTTTTGCCCGCTGAAGGAACGTAAGGGTATCATCAACCACCACGCCATCCACCGATGTTGGCAAGCCAGCGAATGCAAAAGCGACATTCGCCCCTTGGCGAATCAAAAGCTGCATCTCATTGCCCAGCTCGCGCATTTCCTCAGTTGAGGCATCCTGAATCTCGTCGAGCGTAATGAGCAGACCTCCGCGCTTCGCGGCATCGTACATTGCCTCGCCCAGATGAGATGCCGACTTCGATACCTCAACGGAGCCAAGGCTGACTCCTAGAATTGATGGGGAGATCGACATTGACTCAAGACGAACATTTCGCTGTAGAGCCTCGAGGATTCTACTGCAAAAACCGGCATTCGAGGCGACGTCAACAACCTCGAATCCTTTTTTTCGTGCAAGATCACCCAATGCATTGAGAAGCACCGTTTTACCTGTGCCTCGGACGCCCGAGATGCGCATGAGTCGATCGGGGGCACCAGGACCATTCTCAAGGGCCTCGGCAAAATCATCCAAAACAGCGTCACGTCCGATAAGCTCAGGCGGATTCATGCCCGCCGTTGGCTTAAAGGGATTAATGGCTTTCGACATTCGACCCTCCTCTGCTAGTTTTAACAACTTTAACAAAGTTTAGCAACTTTAGCGGAGTTTAACAGGTTTAGCAGACCTAGCCGCTTTTGACCTTACCGGTCCTGCTGGAGCCACCCACCTGAGCCAATACAAATAGCTCCATTCAATTTGTCGGCAACCTGCTCGATACAGTAGTTCGTACTTTAATACGTTACGACTTAATTCGTTATACCTTATCTATACGCAAATGTTCCCGGTACCGCCGGTAGCAGTAGCCCCTTCGTTTTGTCGGCATGGTGAGCAAATGGGATGACAAGCGCAGTCCAGCCCTTCTATGCCGCTCCTACCCCAGCGAGCGGTTGAGGGAGCCGAGCTCGTCGTTGCCCATGGTGCGCCACATTTGGAAGATGCAACCGCGTGCCAGGAAAAAGAAGCCGTTGTCGACCAGTTGCACAGCGGCATCTGCAAGCTGATTCGTCACGGCGGACACTGGCGGCAACTCGAGTCCAGCCTTGCGGATGGTCTCGACCGCCTCCTCGAACG
>CAUDYH010000269.1 GCA_958453575.1 uncultured Collinsella sp. | reverse complement strand
GATGGTGTGACCAACCATCTCGGGGAAGATGGTGGACGCGCGGGACCAGGTCTTCACGACGTCCTTCTTGCCAGCCTCGTTCATCGCGGTGATACGCGAGAGAAGGCGAGTCTCCACGAACGGGCCCTTTTTGAGACTTCTGCTCATAAGTGCTTTCTCCTAAAACTCGGTATCCGAAATTACTTCTTACGGCGACGAATGATGTGCTGGTTCGAGACCTTCTTCTTCTTGCGCGTACGAAGGCCCTTCGTCGGCTTACCCCAGGGGGTAACGGAGGGACGACCAGAGGTGTGGTTCTTGCCCTCGCCACCGCCGTGCGGGTGGTCGACAGGGTTCATGACGGTACCGCGGACGGTCGGGCGCACGTTCATGTGACGCTTACGGCCGGCCTTGCCGATGACGATGTTGGAGTGATCGGCGTTGCCGACCTCACCGACGGTGGCGCGGCAGGTAACGAGGATGCGGCGCATCTCGGAGGAAGGCATACGGACGATAGCGTACTTGCCCTCCTTACCCATCAGCTGGCAGGAGTTGCCGGCGGAACGGGCGATAGCAGCGCCCTTGCCCGGCTGGAACTCGACGGCGTGGATGAGCGTACCGACGGGGATGTCGGCGAGGGGCAGAGCGTTGCCCGGCTTGATGTCGGCGTCAGAACCGGACATGATGGTCTGACCGACCTCGAGGCCCTTGGGGGCCAGGATGTAGCGCTTCTCACCGTCAGCGTAGTGCAGCAGAGCGATGCGAGCGGAACGGTTCGGATCGTACTCGATCGTGGCAACCTTGGCGGGCACGCCGTCCTTGTTGCGCTTGAAGTCGATCACGCGGTAACGACGCTTCACGCCGCCGCCCTGGTGGCGGGTGGTGATGCGGCCGTTGTTGTTACGACCGGCCTTCTTGGGCAGGGGCTCGAGAAGAGACTTCTCGGGCTTGGTGCAGGTGATCTCGGAGAAGTCGGAGATCGTCTGCCAACGCCTACCAGCGGAGGTCGGCTTAAGGTGCTTTACAGCCATTACAATCCCTTTCAATAGGAATCCGTTAGCCATCACAGACAGGGATTCGAGGTTCTGCCTCGGGTGCGATGACACCGGACGTATACACGGTTCCGGGCGTGTCCATTTTATACGCCCAAAACCTTGAGCTCTCGCCTCCCCTAGTTGGGAGGCATGAGCTCACTCAACAGCAGCGAGTCTTAGGCCTGGTTGCCAAAGACCTCGATGGTGTCGCCCTCGGCCAGCGTGACGATGGCCTTCTTCCAAGAACGGGTCTTGCCGGCGACATAGCGCACGCGCTTGGTCTTGGGCTTGACCGTCAGGGTGTTCACGCGAACGACCTTGACGCCGAAGATCTCTTCGACAGCGTCCTTGATCTGATACTTGTTAGCATCCTTGGCGACCTCGAACGTGTACTTGTTCAGCTCCATGCCGGAGAAGGAACGCTCGGACACGATCGGACGGATGATGATCTCGTGGGCGGTCATTTATGCAAGCACCTCCCCGAAGTGAGCGGCGATGTCGGCGGGCATCAGCACAGCGTTGTTGTTGACGAGATCGTAGGTGTTGGCCTCGTCGGCAGTGATGATGAACGTCTTGGGAATGTTGCGGAACGACAGGTAGGCGTTAACGTCCTCATCGCGAACGATGATGGTCAGACGCTTGCCCTCAAGGCCGAGAGCCTTGAGCATGGCGACGGCAGCCTTGGTGGAAGGCTTCTCGAAGCCGTAGTCGTCGACGAGCACGAGCTCGCCATCGGCCAGCTTGGCGGACAGCGCGGAGCGCATAGCCAGCTTGACCTCCTTGTTGTTCATACGCTTAGCGTAGGAACGGGGCTTGGGGGCGAAGACAACGCCACCGTGACGCCACTGGGCAGCACGGATGGAACCCTGGCGGGCACGGCCGGTGCCCTTCTGACGCCAAGGCTTCTTGCCGCCACCGGAAACCTCAGAGCGGCCCTTAGCGGACTGGGTGCCCTGACGCCAAGAGGCCATCTGGCACTTGACGATGTGGTGCATAACGTGGATGTTCGGCTCGATGCCGTACACCTCAGCGGCGAGCTCGGCCTCGGCGACCTTCTTGCCCTCGCTGTTCTTTACTTCAAACTTTGCCATTTAAGTGTTCTCCTTGGTATGACGCTGGGCTAAATGGGCTGGGCCCTTAGGCCATACGGATGGCGACGAGACCATTCTTGGCACCCGGGACAGCGCCCTTGACCAAGATGAGGTTCTGCTCGGCATCGATGCGGACAACGGAAAGGTTCTTGACGGTAACGCGCTCGTTACCCATGTGACCGGCCATCTTGACGCCCTTCAGGACGCGCGCAGGATAGGCGCACTGACCGATAGAACCGGGGTGACGCTGGAAGTGAGAACCATGCGTCATAGGACCGCGGCGCTGACCCCAGCGCTTGATGCGACCCTGGAAGCCCTTACCCTTGGAGGTACCGATGACGTCGACCTTCTCGACATCAGCGAAATCAGCGACGGTGACGACCTCGCCGACCTTGTGCTCCTCGCCGTTCTCGACGCGGACCTCACGAAGGAAGCGGACAGGCTCGACGCCGGCCTTGGCGAAGTGACCAGCCATGGGCTTGTTCACGTTCTTGGCCTTGATGTCGCCGAAACCGATCTGGACGGCGTCATAGCCGTCGGTTGCCTGAGTTTTAACCTGCGAGACAGCGCAGGGGCCAGCCTGGATGACCGTGACGGGAACGACGTTGTCGTCCTCGTCCCAAACCTGGGTCATGCCAATCTTGCGGCCGAGAATCATGCTGATCAAGATATGATCCCAACTCTCGCGTGGTCTTGGGACAATGCGTACACCACCGAGCGTACGCCCCTAGAGGACCAC
>CAUDYH010000268.1 GCA_958453575.1 uncultured Collinsella sp. | reverse complement strand
CGAGGACGGCAAGCCGCGCACCAATCCCACGTGGGAGCCCTGCTATAACGAGATGTTCGCCCAGGCAACCGAGATGGCAAAGACCGCCGATGCCAAGCTCGAGGGCTCGCTCTTTGGAGACAGCCGCGAAAAGGCCACAGCGGATCGCTTTGCCGCCACAGGCAACGAATATGCCCAGGGTCAGCTCAACTTGATTATCATTGTGCCTGAATGGCAGGGCAAGGGACTCGGCCGCGAGCTCATCGACCTTGCGCGCGCCGAGCTCGCCAAGGCAGGCTGCACCAAATTCTTTCTGATGAGCGACTGCAACTCCGACTGGCAGTTTTACGAGCACCTCAACATGAAGCGCATCCTAGAGGACCACAGCCAAGACACCGGTGACGGATTTATCGTCTATATGTACGGAGGCACGCTCTAAGTACCCCTTCAATCAAGGTGCGCCGGGCACCCGGCCCTTGGCCTCTGCCCAGGAATAACCCAGGGGGCCGGACCGCCCGTCCCTAAACCTGCCCGACAGCGCGATATCTCGTCGCCCGAGCGCGCCCCTCTTTAACGAGTGCGCCTTCCTCAAGCAAACCGTTGATAACCCGCAGCGTCACGTCGCGCCCAGTTCCCAGAGCGTCCGAAGCATCCTGGCGCGTAAAACCGCGGGGCCGCTCAAGGGCAAAGCGAATCAAGGCGCGAGCGTATCCACCACGTCGCTCGTCCGAGACATCCTGTAGCATCGCGGACGCCTTGCACGCAACATCAAAGCCAAGCTCCTCCACGAGCTTGGCACGCACCTCGTGGCCGCAGTCGCCATTCATCGACACGTGCCCCTCTCGCTGCGCTCGCACGGATGCAAACGCCTGCGAAACATCGGGCGGCAGCGCCCCTTCCCGCTCGAGCTGCTCATAATCGCTGTAATCCCCACGCAAGTTGGGACCGCTATTGCCACGAGGCGTCAGATAGGAATTGCGCACGGCGTTGACGTTGGGCAGCGACAACCTAAACATTGCAGGGTAGGCGCAGACTTCGGGTTCCAACCCTTCCGCCTCATAGAGCGCACGGATCCCCTTGAGGCCCGTTCCAAACGCCTCAACCATCCCCAGGCGCAAAAAGAGCAGTTGCAGCTTTGGAGTCCGAGCGTCCGAGCCGCCCGCAAGCGCCTCCTCGACGCTGATGTGCTGCGGCCCTCCCGCATTGGTAAATTCAAGCGCCGTACGGCTCATCTTGATAAGAGACGCCACCGAAGATTCGTAGTCGCGATGGATAAACAGGTTCAGAATTCCCTCTCGAACAGCCTCGCGGGGATAGTCGTCCTTATCTATGCGATCGAGCCTTCCCGGCACAAAGTACATACGCGTTGCGTTCGATATATTGAGGAACCGTTCGATATCCTCTATCTGCCTGAAGATCGAGCCCTCGCCATCCTGACGGTCGATAAACTCGGTATACGCATCGTCGTTGAAGAGGCCAGCGCGGACTGCAAAGGGGTTTTGGTCAGAGACTAGCAGTGCCAAATTGGTGTAAAAGCCCAGCTCATCGATAAGGCCGAGATTCTTTTGAGAGGTTTGGTCAAACGTAATCTCCGCGCGCCTAAAGACCCGCTCGGCTTCAAAAAACGTCAAGCTCTGTTCATGAGAGCGCGCGGTCTCAAAATAATCGCCGTCGGTGCGCTTGATCATCGAGCGGATCTGGGCCATCTCGATGGGCACGTTGGCAGGACCCAGGCGCCGATATACCCCGGCGGGAACAAATCCCTTCGAGCACAGGCAGTACGGCTTGTGAGGACCCGCTTCAACCTCGATTTTCACCAACGCTGCGCCATCGATGTCCAATGCGGAGACCGTCGTGATTTCAGAAACGTCGGGATACACGCCATCGGTTATTGCATTAGAGCATTGAAGCATGGTGGCATCGATATCGTCCACGCCGATGATGCTGCCAAAATCGTCGATTCCGATATACAAGGTACCACCATTCGAATTGGAAAACGCCACCACAGCTTTGAGCAGCTTAGGGGTAAATGTGCACTTGAACTCCACGGTCTCACTTTCAACAAGCTGCATGCTACCCCCTATCATCGACTATCGACGATTCTAGACCAACTATCGACGATAAGCAAGGCTCCTAGTACCCTCGCTTAGACCCGAGTGCCCGCGTGCAACGCTGCCCGCCGCACGCAAAAGGGCCCGCCAGCGTGTGCGCCAGCGGGCCCCAGGTCATATCGACACTACCCCGTGTACCTGCAACCGCCTCTACTTGCAGCGCGCCTTGGGCTGCTGCTGGGTGATGCAGTGAATGTTGCCGCCGCCGTAAATAACCTCGCGAGTCATGATACCGATGACTTCACGGTCCGGATAAGCAGCCTGGATATCCTTGAGCGCCTGGGCGTCATTGGGATCGCCGAACTGCGGTACAAGCACTGCGCCGTTGATGGGCAGGAAGTTGAGGTAGCTCGGCTCGAAAGCGTCCTCGGGAGTACGCGGCAGCACACCCTCGACCGGATCGATGGTCGATGCCTCCTCCTCGGTCATATATACCGAGGTCGCAGGCATAATCACCTTGTGGATCTTAAGCTTGCGGCCACGGGCATCCGTCGTCTCGGAAAGCGTCTTATACGCCTCTTGGCACTCCTTGTAGAACTTATGGTTGGGATCATCGGTCCACATGCAGCAGACCTCGCCGGGCGCACTAAAGCATGCGACGTCGTCCACATGACCGTTCGTTTCGTACGGATCGATACCGTCCTTGATCCAGATAACCTTCTCGATACCGAGATACTCAGAGAGCTTCTCCTCAATCTGCTCCTTGGTGTAATGCGGGTTGCGGTCCTCGTTGAGCAGACACATCTCGGTGGTCACGACGGTGCCTTGACCATC
>CAUDYH010000267.1 GCA_958453575.1 uncultured Collinsella sp. | reverse complement strand
GGTCTGGGTCTTGCCGACCTCCTTGAGCAGGGGGAAGTTCTGGGCGTTGCGGGCGCCGATCTGCATGACGTCAATCTTCTTGTCCAAGAAGACCTGCACGTCGCGTGGATCCATGATCTCGGTGACGATCGGCATGTCGAGCTCGGCAGACGCCTCGCACAGCAGGTCGAGGCCGACGGGGCCCATGCCCTGGTAGGCGTAGGGGGAGGTGCGGGGCTTGTAGGCACCGCCGCGCAGCATCGTGGCACCGGCGGCCTTCACGCGGCGGGCGATGCGGATGAGGTTCTCGCCCTCGACGGAGCAGGGGCCGGCGATGACCTGGAACTGGTCGCCGCCGATCTTGACGCCGTGGCCGCAGTCGATGACGGAGTCCTCGGGGTGGAATTTGCGGTTGGCACGCTTAAAAGGCTCGGAGACGCGCTGCACGCGCTCGACGACATCCATGGACTCGAGCAGGAACGGGTCGATCTTGGTCGTATCGCCCACCAGGCCGATGATGGTCTCGTTCTCGCCGCGCGAGACGTCGGTCTTCAGGCCCTTTTTCTCAATCCAGCTGACGATATGGCTGACGGCCTCGTCGCTGGCGCTCTGCTTTAAAATTGCAATCATGGTGTGCCTCTCACCTCGATGGATAACCCTTGCAAAAACGGCCCGCATCGCGAGCCGTGTATATATGGTGCATGAGAGTTTATACTATCTGACTCGCTTTTGCCTTCTAAAGTGGGCCGTTGCGCCGCGTCTTCCTCGGAATTGCAAAGCTTTTTCTTTTATTTTGATAGCCCGTGGTGCACTTGGGTATAATGCCAAACGTTGGCCCTATTAGCTCAGGGGATTAGAGCGTCTGCCTCCGGAGCAGAAGGCCGTTGGTTCGAATCCAACATGGGGCACCATCGAACGTAAGACCGTCCGAACCTCGCATGGTCCGGGCGGTTTTCTTATACCGACGCGACGTGATGGGACGTGGTATGGCAGCAACGGATATCGAGCGCGGACTCTCGACCGCCGAGGTCGAGGAGCGCATCGCCGCCGGTAAGATCAACCGCAACATGGAGCTCAAGACCAAGTCGGTCAAAGAGCTCATCATCGAGAACCTCTGCACGCTGTTCAATTTGATCAACGTGATCTTGGCGTTCCTGGTCATTTTGACCGGTTCGTTTAAGAATCTGACGTTCCTGTTCGTGGTGTTCCTCAATACCGCTATTGGCGTCATTCAGTCCATGCGTTCCAAGAAGATGGTCGATAAGCTTACGCTGCTGACCTCCAAGAAGGCCATCGCGGTGCGCGACGGTGCCGAGGTGGAGCTCGACCTGGACCAGATCGTGCTCGACGACATCATCCGCCTGGGGCGCGGCGACCAGATTCCCGCTGACGCCGTGGTGGTTTCCGGCGAGGCGCTCGTGAACGAGAGCCTGTTGACGGGCGAGAGCGACCTTATTAAGAAACAGCCCGGTTCCGAGCTCATGAGCGGCAGCTTTATCGACTCGGGCTTGCTGCGCGCCCGCGTGATTCATGTCGGCGCTGACAACTACGTGGCCAAAATTAATAACGAGGCCAAGTACGTCAAAAAGGTTAATTCCGAGATCATGAACGCGCTTAACGCTATCGTGCGCTTTGCGAGCATCATCATGATCCCGCTCGGTTTGGCGTTGTTTGCCTCGAGCGTGAGCGAGCTGTGGGATGCCGCGGGAACCCCGGGCGATAGCGCGCTTTCGTGGTGCTTCTCCGAACTGTTGGCTGGTCATGTGCCTTCGTCGGCGCTGTTGTCCACGGTGGGCGCCTTGCTGGGCATGATCCCGCAAGGCCTGGTGCTGCTGACCTCGTCGGTGCTCGCCATCGCCACGGTGCGCCTGGCCCGCCGCAAGGTGCTGGCGCAGCAGCTCTACTGCATCGAGACGCTCGCTCGCGTCGACGTGCTGTGCCTGGACAAGACGGGCACTATCACGTCGGGCCGCATGGAGGTCGAGGGCACCTACCCGCTGCCTGTTGAGGGTGTTGGCTTTGGCGTGGACTCGGTCGAGGCGGCTGTTCCCGTCGATACCACAGTGCTCGATTTTGCGCTGGCTAACGTGGCACGTGCGACTTCGGCCGATGCCAACGAGACCTGCCAGGCGCTGCTCAACTATTACGCCGATCGCCCGGTCGAGGTGTCTGAGCCGCTGTCGGTCATTCCGTTCTCGTCGTCTAAAAAATGGAGTGGCGCTTCGTTTGCGCAGGGCTCCTACGTAATGGGTGCGGCGCAGTTTGTGCTTTCTGATCGTGTGTTTTCGCAGGTCGAGAACCGTGTCGCCGAGCTTGCCGATACCTGCCGCGTGCTCGTGGTGGCGCGCGTGGACGGCTTTACGCCCGATGGCGATATGGTGGGCGAGGCCGAGCCCGTGGGCTTTGTGACCATCCGCGACGAGATTCGTACCTCGGCGGCCGAGACCATCGGCTACTTTAACGAGCAGGGCGTGACCCTCAACGTGATCAGTGGCGACGACCCGCGTACGGTGTCGTCGATCGCGCGCGTGGTGGGCGTGCCGGGGGCGGACGCTTATGTGGACGCCACGACGCTCGATACGCCGGCCAAGCTCGATGCCGCAGTGGACCGCTACCATGTCTTTGGTCGTGTGACCCCGCAGCAGAAGCGCGAGCTCGTGCAGGCGCTCAAGCGCCGCGAGCACACCGTGGCAATGACGGGCGACGGCGTCAACGACGTGCTGGCGCTCAAGGAGGCCGACTGCTCCGTGGCCATGGCGGCCGGCTCCGATGCCGCGCGCAACGTGGCCGAGATCGTGCTGGTCGACAACGACTTTGCCTCGATGCCCGCCGTGGTGGCCGAGGGCCGTCGCTCCATCAATAACCTGCAGCGTTCGGCCTCGCTGTTCCTT
>CAUDYH010000266.1 GCA_958453575.1 uncultured Collinsella sp. | reverse complement strand
AATCACCTGCACGGTGCCGCCCAAAAAGTCACCGCGACGTTCACGGGCGATCAGGCTCTTATAGATGGCACCAGTCGTAAAGTTGGAATCGCGGGTCAGGTTCTCGTCAATAAAACGCTCGTAGTGGCCCAGGTCCAGATCGGACTCGTAGCCGTCCTCGGTCACAAAGACCTCACCATGCTGGAACGGGCTCATGGTGCCGGGGTCGACGTTCAGATACGGGTCGGCCTTTTGCATCGTTACCTTGTAGCCGCGCGACTTGAGCAGACGGCCCAGCGAGGCCGCGGTAATACCCTTGCCCAGAGACGAAACCACGCCGCCGGTCACGAACACATGCTTGGTCATATTGAGTTACCTGCGCTTCCCGTAGAAGTTGTCCATACACATCTTACGGGTCTTCATTGTAATACTCGCGACGCGCGCCGCACGCAATTTTTCTTACGCGCAATCGCATTTCTCCATCTCGAAACAAAACGCCGCCCGGTTGCCCAGGCGGCGTCGTTTTCACTATGAATGCATGCTGTTATTGATCGGCGACTTCGTCCTTGATCAAGTCCTGCACAAGCATACCGGCACGGATGCCCTCTAGATACCACTCGCCACGCTCCGTGAGACAAATACCATTTGCGAGCTGGCCGCCGTCGTCGCTGTAGCGCGAAACGACCTCAATGATGTCTTCGGATTCCAAGCGTTCAATTGCCGCGCGGGCGCGATACGGAGACACCCCCACACGCTCGGCAAGCGTCTTGCGCGAAAAGCCATAAAATCCGCCGTTGTCTTCGGACTGCTGAGCGATCTCCATCAGCACCTGCACCTCGACACGCTTCATATCGTTGACACTCGCACGACCCTTGCCAGCCATGGCAGCCTCCTCAAACCGAGCACGGGCATCACTTGCACCGTGCGCGACCGGCACACCCCATGATGGCCGGCAACATCCATCATGCGGCATCCCCGCAAAAGGATGAAACAATTAGGGTTATTGTATACCGTCCAAATCGCTTATAGGCAGGTAAACGGGCTAATTTTAGGTTAAACGGTAGCTTTGTTGATAAAAGGGGCGCACCGAATGCATACCCGATGCGCCCCTTTCAGACCAATTTATCCAGGCTTAGCGGTGGAAGAAACCACGGCGCTCGAACTTGGGCTCGCAGCACACGTTGATGCCCAGTTTGCGCAACACCGTCTCGTCCGTCGGCGAGATGATCACGCTAAAGAAGGCATCGCAGCCGCGCAGCTGCTCCAGGCCCGAAAGGACGCGGGCCGCCGTCTCGCTCGTTGCCGAGGTGATCGAGAGCGCCATAAGCGTCTCGTCGGTGTGCAGGCGCGGGTTCTTGCTACCCAGGAAATGCGTCTTGAGCTTGCTGATAGGCTCGATCGCCTCATCGCTAATGACCTCGAGCTCAAGGTCAACGCCCGAGACATGCTTAAGTGCATTCATGATGAGCGAGCTCGCAGCGCCCAGGCGCGTGGAAGTCTTGCCGGTCACCACGGAGCCGTCGGGCATGACCATGGCGCCTACGGGGCCACCCGTCAGCTGCTCCCTGGTAAGGGCGGCCGAGCGTGCCGGCGAGTAGTTCTTGTCGATACCGGCCTTCTTCATAATGAGCTTGAGACGATCAACCTGCTCATCGCCCACGCCGGTGCGGCGCACATTTTCGACCGCGGTAAAGTAGCGGCGGACAATCTCCATCTTGGAAGCGTCGCGACAGGCATCGTCATCGGTGATGGCAAAGCCGACCATATTAACACCCATGTCGGTGGGGCTCTGGTAGGGGCTCTTGCCCAGGATCTTTTCCATCAGGGCACGGACCACCGGGAAGGCCTCGACGTCGCGGTTGTAGTTGACCGTGGTCTTGTTGTAGGCCTCAAGGTGGAACGAATCGATGATATTGGCATCGTCGAGGTCAGCCGTGGCGGCCTCGTAGGCAATATTGACCGGATGCGTCAGAGGAAGATTCCAGACCGGGAAGGTCTCAAACTTGGCATAGCCGGCGGCGGTACCGTGCTTATGCTCGTGATACAGCTGCGAGAGGCAAGTAGCGAGCTTGCCCGAGCCGGGGCCGGGTGCCGTCACGACAACGAGCGGACGCGTGGTCTCGACAAACTCGTTCTTGCCGTAGCCATCGTCGGACACGATCAGATCGACATCGTGCGGATACCCCTCGATGGGATAGTGCAGCTTGGCGGGAATACCGAGCGCGTTCAGGCGGTTGCGGAACACATCGGCAGCAGGCTGGCCGGCGTACTGGGTGATGACCACAGCCGCGACGGCAAAGCCGTTGCCGCGGAACAGGTCGACCAGGCGCAAAACATCCTCGTCATAGGTAATGCCAAGGTCACCACGAGCCTTGTTCTTCTCGATGTGGTTCGCGTTGATCGCGATGATAACCTCGACATCGTCGGCGATGCTCTTGAGCATGCGGAACTTGCTGTCCGGTTCAAAACCCGGTAGCACGCGGCTCGCATGATAGTCATCGAACAGCTTACCGCCAAACTCCAAATAGAGTTTGCCGCCAAACTGCGAGATGCGCTCCTTAATATGAGCGGCCTGCAGCTCGATATACTTCGCGTTGTCGAAACCCTGGCGCATGTATGGCTCCCGTCCCGTTTCCATTTAATGTTCTAGGCGATTATAACGGAGCCCGCCCTCCCCGATACCCAAACCATCAACAGGCACCAACCAAACACGCCATCGATAAGTTGCGGTGAAATAGTTCCCGTTTAACCCCTCAAGACGGCCAAACAGGAACTATTCCACCGCAACTTCCCCTTTTTGGTTCAAACAAACCTGGCCTTTGTATCAATAATGGAAACGTCGCAAGTGGAGCATAAGTCAGCGAAAGCCCGCCAGAGCGAGCAAGGTGACGTGAAAGAGGAGGGCATAGGCC
>CAUDYH010000265.1 GCA_958453575.1 uncultured Collinsella sp. | reverse complement strand
CCAGCACCTTGGGGCCGGCGGGGGTGAGCATAAAGCCGCCATACAGGCAGCCGCGGTAGTCGATGCCCTCGGCAGCAAGCTCGGCAACGGTCTGCTCCATGACCGCCACCATGGTGGCGTGCTCCTCGTCGGTCACGATGGGCACCGGGCTGTAGACGCCCATGCCGCCGGTGTTGGGACCCTTGTCGCCCTCGAGCGCGCGCTTGTGGTCCTGCGAGGTGGCCATGGGGCGCACGGTCTTGCCGTCGGTAAAGGCCAAAAGCGAGCACTCGGGGCCGGTCAGCATCTCCTCGATAACCACGGTGTTGCCGGCATCGCCAAAGGTGCCGCCAAAGCACTCGCGCACGGCCTCCTCGGCCTGCTCAAGTTCGATCGCCACGATGACGCCCTTGCCCGCGGCAAGGCCGTCGGCCTTGACGACCAGCGGGGCGCCCTGCTCGCGCACGTAGGCGAGAGCCGAAGCCTCGTCGGTAAACGAGCCGTAGGCTGCCGTCGGAATGCCCGCGCGCTCCATGAGCTGCTTGGAGAACAGCTTGGAGCCCTCCATCTGGGCGCCCTCGGCACCCGGGCCAAAGCAGAGAATACCCGCCGCGCGCACGGCGTCGGCCACACCCGCCACGAGCGGAGCCTCGGGGCCAATTACCACGAGTCCGCATCCGTGGCTCTGCGCAAACGCCGCCACGGCCGCAGGATCGCAGTCGTCGAGAACAACGTTCTCGCCGCAGCTCGCGGTGCCGCCGTTGCCCGGCGCGATGTAGAGCTTGCCGGCGCGCGGTGATGCTGCGAGCTTAGCTGCCAAAGCATGCTCACGGCCGCCGCTGCCCAACAACAGGATGTCGATGGTTTGAGTGTCCGCCTTCAAGGGTGCCTCCTCTATGGATGAATGGCCCGCTCCGCGCGAGCCCTTTGCAAGCAAATATACCCCTCGGCCGCCCGCTTGGGCTGCAAAGGGGTATATCGCAATAACCAAATAGTCCCGATTACTTCCAGAATCGGTTGATGATCTGCTCGCGACCGGCGCCGACGCCAATGAACGTCACGCGGGTGTGTGCCAGATCCTCGATAAACGCCACGTAGTCCTGAGCCTCCTGCGGCAGCTCATCAAAGCTGCGGCAACCGGTGATGTCGCACTTCCAGCCGGGGAGCTCCTCGTAGATGGGCTTGGCATGCTCAAAGCGCACCTGATGCTCGGGCACGCTGGTGTAGCGCTCGCCATCGACGTCGTAGGCCACGCACACCTTGATGGTGTCGAAGGCCGAAAGCACGTCGAGCTTAGTCAGGGCGATATCGGTGAGGCCGTTGACGCGTGAGGCGTAGTTGGCGATGGGGCCGTCGAACCAGCCGCAGCGACGACGGCGACCGGTGGTCACACCGTACTCATAGCCCTCCTCGGTCAGCGTGTGACCGGCCTCGGACTCATAGGAAAGCTCGGTGGGCATGGGGCCCGAACCGACGCGGGTGATATAGGCCTTCATGACGCCCAGCACGCGGTCGACGTTCTTCATGCCCACGCCGGAGCCGGTGATGGCGCCGCCGGCGGTGCAGTTGGAAGACGTCACGTACGGATAGGTGCCGTGGTCGATGTCGAGCAACGTCGCTTGGGCGCCCTCAAACAGCAGGTCCTTGCCCTCATCGATCATGTTGTTGAGCAGCAGGCTCGTCTCGGTGATGTAGGGACGCAGGCGCTCGGCCATGGGCAGGTACTCGTCGCAAATCTGGTCCACGGTGTAGGTGGGCAGGTTGTAGATGAGCTCAAGCTCGGGGTTCACGCGGGCGAGAGCGGTCTCCAGCTTGTCGCGGAACAGCGCCTCGTCCAGCATATCCTGCATGCGCAGGCCAATGCGGGCCATCTTGTCCTGATAGCACGGACCGATACCGCGCTTGGTGGTACCGATGTTCTTCTTGCCGAGCTTCTGCTCAAAGGCGCCATCCAGGTCGATGTGGTACGGCATGATGACATGCGCGTTGCCGCTAATCTTGAGGTTCTTGGTGGTGATGCCGTCGGCCTCGAACATGTCGATCTCCTCAAGGACAACCTTGGGGTTGACGACGCAGCCGTTACCGATCACCGACACATGGTCGGAATACATGATGCCGGAGGGCACCTGGTGCAGGCCGTACTTCTTGCCGTTGACGACGATGGTGTGGCCGGCGTTGTTGCCGCCCGAGTAGCGCACGACGGCATCGAAGTCGCCGGCGACCAGGTCGCAGATCTTACCCTTGCCCTCATCGCCCCACTGGGCACCGACCAAAACGGTTGACGGCATGTTTACTCCTTACATTCATGGACTGTCTACGCGCCACGCCGGCACGCAGAAGCACAAAACATTCCCAGTATACCCGTGCAACGGGCGCCTGTCCTACTCCTCGGCATGTGCCCCATCAAGCTCATAGAACTTGGTGGATGCCGGCAGGAACATCAGGTCGACGTCGCCGATCGGGCCCGAACGGTTCTTGGCCACGACGATACGCGTAACGCCCTCGTCGGGTCGATCGTCGCGCGAGGCTTCGGCCTCGTCGGCGGAGCGGTCCAAGAACATAACGATATCGGCGTCCTGCTCGATGGAGCCCGATTCACGAAGGTCGGAAAGCTGCGGGCGCTTGCCGGTACGGGATTCGACCTGACGCGAGAGCTGCGACAGCGCGATGAGCGGGATCTTGAGTTCCTTGGCCATGATCTTCAGACCACGCGACATCTCGGAGACCTCGACGGTACGGCTCTCGGAGCGGCGTCCCGGCGGAGGACTCACCAGCTGCAGGTAGTCCAGGATGATGATGGCCTTCTCCTTGTTGTGGAGCATGCGGCGGCTCTTGGCGCGAATCTCGGTCACTGTGGTGCCGGGCGTATCGTCAATCAGAATATCGAGCTTGGACAAGGTCTGCGTGGCCTC
>CAUDYH010000264.1 GCA_958453575.1 uncultured Collinsella sp. | reverse complement strand
CTGGCAGTACATCAACTTCCAGCCGCACCTCCTCCCGCAGGTCCGCGGCATCGAGGTCACCATCTACGCCACCTGCGATAAGGACTTCACCAACGAGGAGGTCTACGAGCTGTATAAGGACTTCTACAAGGACGAACCCTTCGTCAAGGTCTTCCCGGCCAATCTCCCCGTGCAGACCAAGTGGGCCTACGGCACCAACTTCGTTGAGATGACCCCGACCTTCGATTCCCGCACCCACCGCCTGATCGTCTCCTCCGTCATCGACAACATCGGCAAGGGCGCCGCCGGCCAGGCCATCCAGAACATGAACCTTATCATGGGCCTGCCCGAGACCACCGGTCTCATGATGCCCCCGATGTATCCGTAAGGAACTGATTTTATATAAAGTAAGAATAAGAAAAGGAGAACAACACTATGGAATACAAAGTGATCGAAGGCGGCGGCATCACCTCCCCGAAGGGCTTTACCGCGGGCGCTGTGTACGTCGGCGTGAAGAGCCGCAAGTCCCAGAAGCCCGATGTGGCCGTCCTCTACTCCGAGACCGAGGCGTCCTGCGCCGCGGTGTTCACTACCAATAAGTTCTGCGCTGCTCCCGTCATTCTCGACCGTGAGATCCTCAAGAACGGCAAGGCCCGCGCCATCGTCATCAACTCCGGCAACGCCAACGCCGCCACCGGCACGCAGGGCATCGAGGACGCCCGGACCGTCGAGCGCGAGGCCGAGAAGCTCCTCGGCGTGGGCGAGAACGAGGTCTTCGTCTGCTCCACCGGCGTCATCGGCCAGAAGCTGCCCGTCGAGAAGGTGCTCGATGGCGTCCGTCAGATCATCCCCGCCAAGCTCGACAAGGCCAACGGCTCCGACGCGGCCTATGCCATCATGACCACCGACACCGTCCGCAAGGAATCCGCCTACGAGCTCGAGCTCTCCTCCGGCACCATCCGCATCGGCGCGATGGCCAAGGGCTCCGGCATGATCCACCCCAACATGGCCACCACCCTCGCCTACGTCACCACCGACGCCAAGTGCGACTCCGCCGACCTGCAGAAGATGCTGCACAACGCCATCGACAAGAGCTTCAATATGTGCACCGTCGACGGCGACACCTCCACCAACGACACCATGATCCTGCTCGCCAACGGCGCCTCCGGCGTCGAGGTCAAGACCGAGGAGGACAAGGCGGCTCTCGCCGGTCTCATCGAGCACATCTGCATCGACATGGCCCGCCGCATCGCCTCCGACGGCGAGGGCGCGACCCATCTGATCGTCGTCGAGTCCTACGGCCTGCCCACCGAGCATGACGCCCGTCTGGTCGCCAAGGCCATCGCCGGCTCCACCCTGTTCAAGGCCGCCGTGTTCGGCCGCGACGCGAATTGGGGCCGTATCATGGCCGCCGCCGGCTACTCCGGCGCGGACGTCGATCCCACCAAGGCCGACTGCATCATCAAGAGCAGCGCCGGCGAGGTCCAGGTCATGAAGGACGGCTTCGGCACCAACTTCAGCGAGGAGCTGGCCAAGGCCGTGCTCACCGAGCATGACATCACCGTCATCGTCGACTTCCACAGCGGCGACGGCAAGGCGGTCGCCTACGGCTGCGACCTCACCTACGAGTACGTCAAGATCAACGGCGACTACCGCACCTAAGGAGGGCTACCCATGAGCGACGTTGCGAAGAAGGTAGAGACCCTGATGGAGGCCATGCCCTACCTTGAAAAATATCAGGGCAAGGTCATCGTCATCAAGTACGGCGGCAACGCCATGATCAACGACGAGCTCAAGGACGCCGTGCTCCACGACGTCGTGATGCTCAAGCTCCTCGGCCTTAAGCCCGTGCTCAGCCACGGCGGCGGCCCCGGCATCAACAAGATGCTCGAGAAGCTCAACATTCCCGTGCAGTTCATCAACGGCCTGCGCTACACGTCCGAGGACATCATGCGCGTGGTCGAGATGGTCCTCGTCGGTCAGGTCAACACCGAGCTGGTCGGCAGGATCAACCAGATCGGCGGCAAGGCCGTCGGCCTCTCCGGCGTGAGCGGCGACATCTATCACTGCCACAAGCGCAGTGAGGAGCTCGGCTTCGTCGGCGACATCGACTACGTCAACGCCGACGCCATCAACGCCATGCTCGACGCGGGCTTCATCCCCGTCATCGCCCCCGTCGGCACCGACGGGCAGGGCAACACCTACAACATCAACGGCGACACCGCCGCGGGCAAGCTCGCCAGCGCGCTCGGCGCGGAAAAGCTCGTCATCCTCACCGACATCGAGGGCCTGTGCAACGACATCAAGGTGCGCGACGTCATCAGCTACCTCAACATTCAGGACGTGAAGCCCCTCAAGGACAAGGGCACCATCGCCGGCGGCATGATTCCCAAGGTCGACTGCTGCGTCGAGGCCATCGAGGAGGGCGTCACCAGCGTCCACATCATCGACGGCCGCAAGCCCCACTCCGTACTCTACGAGGCCTTCACCACCGAAGGCACCGGCACCACGATCGGCACCGCACAGCCGAGCGTTGGCATCAAATGGTAAAAAATACATAAAATTTTAACAGGAGGACTCTACCATGATCGAAAAGTTCAAGACCAATGCGGAAGTCATCGAAAACGGTGACAAGTACCTCTACGGCAACCATGTCCGTATGCCCATCTCCATGGAGCGCGGCGAGGGCGTCTACGTCTTCGACAAGGACGGCAACAAGTACCTCGATTTCGTCGGCGGCATCGCCGTCAACGGTCTCGGCCACTGCCATCCCGCCATCGTCAAGTGCCTGCAGGAGCGCGCGGAGACCATCCTCCACTGCTCCAACTACTTCTACAATGAGCCCGCCGTCCAGACCGCGAAGCTCATCGTCGAGAACAGCTGCTTCGATAAGGTCCTCTTTGCCAACTCCGGC
>CAUDYH010000263.1 GCA_958453575.1 uncultured Collinsella sp. | reverse complement strand
CTTCCCCGAGGGCACGCGCATCCGCTCGCGCGAGATCAAGCCCGAGGTCCACGGCGGCTTTGCGCTCATCGCCCAGATGGGCAAGGCGCCCGTCAACCCGCTCGCCATCTGTGGCTGGTCCGACATCACGCCCGCGGGCAAAAAGCTCATGCGTCCCAAGAAGTGCTGGATTCGTGCCGGCAAGGCCGTCTCACTTTCCGACGCACCGGCCGGGCTTAAACGCACGGAGCGCTTGGCCTGGTTTGAATCCGAGGCCATGAACCGCGTCTACGCCATGCGAGACGAGCTGTGCGCCGAGCATCCGGGCAGGTTCTAGCCATGAGCGAGAACGTGACGAACACCGCCGCGGCTACGTCCGACCAGGCAACCGCGCCGACAATCGAGATCGCCGCCCACGCCGGCACTTGCTACGGCGTACAGCGTGCGCTCGATATGGCGCTGGCGGCCGCGCCGCAGGCAGGAGAGTGCACTCAGGTCCATACCTTGGGTCCGCTCATCCATAACCCCATCGTGGTACGCGAGCTCGCTGAGGCAGGCGTTGGCTTGGCCGAAACCCTGGACGACGCAGCAACCGGCACCGTGATCATCCGCGCCCACGGCGTGGTGCCGCAGGTCATCGATGCTGCCCGCAAGCGCGGCCTCAACGTGATCGACGCCACCTGCCCTTACGTCAAGAAGGTCCACGTGGCCGCCGAGCGGCTGGTGCGCGAGGGCTATCGCGTACTCGTCGTGGGTGAGCCGGGGCATCCCGAGGTCGAGGGCATTCTGGGTCACGCCGGCGATGACGCGCAGGTCGTGAGCTGTGCCGCCGACGCCAACGCCTTGTCGCTCAAGGGCAAGGTGGGCCTCGTCGTGCAGACCACCCAGACCGCGCAGAACCTCGCCGAGGTTGTGGCTGCCATCACCCCGCGCGTGCAGGAACTACGCGTGATCAACACCATCTGCGCAGCCACGAGCGAGCGCCAGCAGGCAGCCGCCGCACTTGCTAACCGCTGCGACTGCATGGTCGTCGTGGGCGGCAAGAACTCGGGCAACACGCGCCGCCTGGCGCAGATTTGCGCAGACGCCTGCGAGCGCACGTATCACATCGAGGAAGCTTCCGAGCTCCAGGCCGCATGGTTTGCCAACGCGCGCCACATCGGCATCACTGCCGGAGCCTCCACCCCGCAAGAACACATCGAGCGCGCCGTCGAGCGCATCAAGGAGCTTTGCCGCTAACCATGGACCAGACCGTACCCGCATACGCCGCCGAGGTGGCCGATTACGGGCGCAGCCGCGACCCCGAGCCGGGTGAGGGCGCGCTCGTTAAGAATGTGCGTCCCGAATCGCCCGCATGGGATGTGGGTATCGAGCCGGGCATGCGCGTGCTCACGGTCAACGGTGAGGCGCTCACCGACATGATCGTATGGCTTTGGGAGGCCGACGACGACACCGTCGATTTGGAGGTATTCGACCCGCGCGACGGCACCGTCACCTCCGTCGAGCTCGACCGCTTCCCGGGAGAGGACTGGGGCCTTGAGTTCGATGGCCCTATCTTCGATGGCATGCGTACCTGTGTGAACGCCTGCGTGTTCTGCTTTATGACCATGCTGCCCAAGGGCGGCCGCTCAACGCTCTATATTCGCGACGACGACTACCGCCTGAGCTTTTTGCAGGGCAACTTTGTCACGCTCACGAACCTCACCGACAAAGATGTTCAAAACGTCATCCAACGCAACATGAGCCCCATGAACGTGTCGGTCCATGCCGTAAGCCCCGACGTCCGCCGCCGCATGATGGGCCGCAACGCCCAGCGCGGCATGGACGTACTCGAAGCCATCATGGCCGCCGGCATTGAGATTCATGCGCAGATTGTGCTGTGCCCCGGCATGAACGACGGCGAGGAGTTGGAAAAGACTCTGCGCTTTTGCGAGGAGCACGAGCAAATCACAAGTCTGGGCATTGTGCCGCTCGGTTTTACCAAGCATCAAAACCGTTTTAGCTGGTCCTACAGCGACAAGCCCGAGCTAGCGCGCGAGACCATTGCCATGATCCGTCCTTACCAGGATCGAGCCTATGAGCGCTTTGGCCGCCACACCTTCCAGATGAGCGACGAGTTCTATCTGGACGCCGGCATCGATCCTCCCGAGGCAGACTTTTACGACGGTTACCCGCAGTACTACGACGGCATTGGCATGATCCGCTCGTATCTGGACGAAACCGACGACGTGCTCGCTGCCGATGGCGAGCGACTGGCCCGCGTCCGCGGGGACATCGCCGCCCGCAGCCAACACCTGCTGTGCCTCTCGGGCGCCAGCGCACGCGACACGGTGGCCCGCTTTGTGGAATCGCCCAAGGGACTCGCCGGCACCGTCACAGCCATCAAGAACCGCTACTTTGGCGGCAACGTGGACGTGACCGGCCTCATCGTCGCGTGTGACATTCTGGAGCAGCTGCCCCAAGATCTGTCGGGGGTTATGCTCTTTGTGCCTAAGCTCATGTTCAACGCTGACGGCATGACGCTTGACGAGTATCATCGTGACGATTTACTCGCAAGCCTTACCAGTCGCGGCGCCGAGGTTCATGTGGTATCGACCATGCCGCATGAGCTGCTCGATACCCTGGAGCGCATCCTTGGCATTGTGCCCGCAGACTCTAACACTTCCACTGACCCTACCCATTAAAGGAGAGCAGATGAAACCTATCGTCGCCGTCGTCGGACGCCCCAACGTGGGCAAGTCCACGCTCGTTAACCGCCTGGCCCAGACCTCGGACGCCATCGTCCACGAGTCCCGCGGCGTCACGCGCGACCGCTCGTATCACACGGCCGATTGGAACGGCCGCGAGTTCACCATCGTCGACACGGGCGGCATCGAGCCGCTCAAGAGCGATGACGTCTTTGCCACGTCCATCCGCGACCAAGCCCTC
>CAUDYH010000262.1 GCA_958453575.1 uncultured Collinsella sp. | reverse complement strand
GAGGTCTGTCCACTGGGCGTCGCCGGACATCGACGTCTTGACCCACATGTGGCCGTTATCGCTCGTGACGTAGGTGTCGCCGACCGCCGCATCTGCAGGCAGGGCGTTCTTGTCGGCGACGGCGCCCTTGACGGTGATGGACGTGCCGTCGGCGCCCTTCTCGCCTGCGTCGCCCTTGGGGCCCTGCGGGCCCTTGACGCTTACGCCCTCGACGGCTTCGCCGACGTGCGCGGTGCTGCCCGCCGAGTCCACGGACGCGATGGCGTACACGTCGCCGTTGGCGTCGATGACCACGTCGCCGACCTGTACGCCGTCGGCAGGCTTGAGCGCGGAGAAGGCAACGTCGCTGTTGCTCTTCACGTCGATGTTCGCAACCCTGACGCTGCCGCCCTTGGCGCCCGTCGCGCCGGTCGCGCCCCTCGGCCCCTGCGGGCCCATGAGCGTGCCGACCTGGTTCCATGCGTTAGCCATTTGTATCTCCAATCTCGCCGTAGCGATAATAGGTGCCAGTCTCACTGTCGAGGTAGAGGTCCCCGACGCGACCACCTATGGCGGGGGTGCCGCCCCCGACATACCACTTCGTGCCGGGTTCGCCTGCGGACTTCAGCTGCTCTCGCACCCAATCTTCGACATCAGCCCAGGTCTTGACCTCGTCATCGGTGTAGATGTAGCCGTCCGGCTTGGCCCTCGGGCGCACCTTGAGCACGGCGCGCGCGTGCGTGTCGCGCCCATCGCTCGCCCAAACGGCCATGTCAACACCCGCAGTAAGCAGGAGCGAGGGCACCACGGCCTCGCCGCCCACGACCGGGACGACCAATGCGCGCTCCGATCCGGCGACGGCGAAATGTGCCTCCGTCACCCCCTGCAACGCGATGTGAACGCGCCGACCCGTATCCCATTGGTAAAGGGGCGGGCCGATGAGCTCTATCTGCTTCATAGCAGTCTCCTATCTCCCCACTGCACCAGGCGATGCGCCATACGTGGCGCTGTAGCCCGACCCCGCGGCCTTTACGATCTTGCTGCTAATCTCGACCGAGACCGTCACGTTTGGCGAATAGTGCCTGGCCTCAACGATATCGCCGAGGCCGAACTCGACGCCCTCGTTGACCGTCACGGTCACGCTGCCCTCGGACTGCTTGTCCTTGAGGCGGCTGGATGCCTGATCGCGGAGATCGTCGCCCTCGGTGTTGTTGGCGTCGTAGTACTCCTCGAGCTCGAAGACGCCGGTCATCGCCTTCACGGTGCCAACGCCGCCTTCCCGGTCGGCGTAGACGTCCACGACATCTCTGGCCGCAAGTTCGCCCTTGCCGGCCGCCTTGAGGTGATTGGTGACGAGCAGGTCGCTCTTGAGGTCGAAGTTTACGAGATCGGAGTCGACCCTGCCGCGCCAGTCTGTCACCTTCACCGCCTGGAGCCTGCACGATCCGCCCACCCACCTCGCATCGAGGCGAAGGCCTGCGGAGCGCATCGCCAGCCTAAGGTTGGTCCAAGCGTCGGGTACGTCCCTGTTGCATCGGTAGCTTACGTTCACCCCGGCGTCGGCATCGGGAACCGTGAAGAGGGAGCCGATGCCGAGCCGTTTAACCGCGGACCGCAGCACGGCGTTTGCGTCCCCAGAGAGGACAAGGTAGTCCTGGCCCGGATCGGGCCACAGAAGGCGCTTCTCGAGCACTCCAGTCCAGGTCGACCCGGTCCAGTGAAGCTCGGACGAAGTGCGGCGCGTCTTGAGCTCAAAGCTCTCGACGCGCCCGCCGATCTCCAGGCCGTCGGCGAAAACACGCCAGGCGGCCTCCGGCAACGGTACGGACGGGTCGCGCACCACGAGATCGAACGAGTTGTCGACGCCGTCGCCCCAGCCCGAGTCCATATCCAGTTCGAAGTCCGCGATCGGGAAAAGCGTCCTGCCGGCGCTGTCGGCGACTATGAGCTCCAAGGCGGCTCCCCCTCCTCAAGATAATGGGTCATGCTGAAGCCGAACGAGCCGTCCCACGAGACAGAGGACGTGCCGGGCCGAAGCCGCTCGAAGCAATAGGAACCGCTTCCGGCGCCCTCTCCGCGCATTCCGTCGGCGAAGCGGTCCTCGGTCTCACCGTACATGCCGACAAGTTGGATCGTCTTGGGGAAGCTCGAGCCGTCGATGACGAGCCTGGACCCGCCCGGCACCTCCACGTCGGCGGAGTACACGTTGATGAAGTCTCCCTGCGTCACGGTAATGCGCGGGGACGACGCGGGACCGAAGATCGTGAGCTTAAGGTCGGCGGGCACCAGCCCATCGACGGTGACCGACCGGCTTGCGGCCGAGCCGCCGTAGTCGAACTCGAAGTCATGGGGGAAATCCAGGCCAGTCTGGTCCTCATCCTCACGGGCGTAGAACTCCTGAACGACCTCGCGGCGCCACGAGCCGTCGAGCAGCAGCACGGTAAGCGTGGCGGCGATGCCCCGCCTGCCGTAGACCTGAGAGGTCTCTGACTTGGCGATGTAGGCTCGCTGGTACCACTCCCCGTCGACGACGATGCGGCCCGGCTCGCCGAGGGACATATCCCTGTCGGAGAGCCGCCTGAGCCTGTCGGCTGACGCGGACGAGAGAACGGCGTTCACCGTCGCCTCCCTCGCGTCCCGCGAGATGCCGTAGGCGCCGCGCCATGAGAGCTCGTAGCTCCACTCGCGCGAGCGCACGCCCGCGGCGGTGCCGACAAAGATGCCGTCGCCGTCGAGGTCGACGCGCTCACCCGAGGACGAGACGTAGTGCATCCTATGCATGTGCCACCGCCCTGATGTGCCTGTCGAGGTCGCGCTCGAGCGTGACCGGGGTGTACCTCTGGATGATCGCGGGGAGGTTGCGGTCCAGCCACTCGATGACCTCCGATGAGTCTCCCCCAGTCGAGCCGATGCCCTCGCCGATACCGCGCAGGA
>CAUDYH010000261.1 GCA_958453575.1 uncultured Collinsella sp. | reverse complement strand
ACTAATAAAGAAGGCCAAGATTCGGGACGCAGTTCAATTTAAGTCTGTCCCCAATGAATAGGGATAGAAAAAGGCCCGGGTGCCGTGGCATCCGGGCCTTTGCTAGCAACTTGATGTTGCGGGCAGCTTAGAACTTGTGGCCGCACTTCTTGCAGACGCGCAGCTTGTTCTTGCCGTCCTTCTCGTGACCGACGCGGGTAACCTTACCGCACTCGGGGCAGACGAGATTGACGTTGGAGGCGTCGATGGGAGCCTCCTGCGAGACGATGCCGCCCTGCTGGTTGGCAGCGTTGGGCTTGACGGCCTTCTTGACGACCGAAACGCCCTCGACAACGACCTTGTTCTCGGCGGGGAGAGCACGCAGGATAACGCCCTGCTTGCCGCGATCCTTACCAGAGAGAACCTGGACCTTATCGCCCTTCTTGATATACATATATCTCCCCTAACTACAGGGTCTCGGGAGCGAGCGAGACGATCTTCATGTACTTCTTGTCACGAAGCTCGCGAGCGACGGGCCCGAAGATACGGGTGCCGACGGGCGAACCATCGTTGTTGATGACAACGCAGGCGTTCTCATCAAAGCGAATGTAGGAGCCATCCTTGCGGCGGATCTCCTTAACGGTGCGAACGACGACGCAACGGACAACGTCCTTCTTCTTGACGTTGGCGCCAGGGGTAGCCTCCTGGACAGCACCGATGAACACATCGCCGATGCCTGCATAACGACGCTTGGAACCGCCAAGCACCTTGATGCAGCGAATCTTGCGAGCGCCGGAGTTGTCGGCGACGTTCAGCATGGTTTGCATCTGAATCATGGTAGATGTTCCTCCGAACTAAGAACCGAAGAGAGGTGCGCAGCCTTTAGGCGGCCTGTGGTATGCAAGCCAGGCATACGCACATCTTCGGAAACGTACAAGTCGTAAGAGCGACTGCTTATTTAGCGCGCTCGACGACCTCGATGAGGCGCCAACGCTTCATCTTGGACATAGGACGGGTCTCCATAACGCGGACGGTATCGCCCACGCCAGCCGTGCACTCCTCGTCGTGAGCGTGCAGCTTCTTGGAGCTGGTCATCATCTTGCCGTACTTGGGGTGACGCTTGCGCTCGGTGATGGTGACAACAATGGTCTTGGCACCGGAGACGGAGGTAACGACACCCGTACGGACCTTACGCGAGTTACGCGAATCAGTCATGTTCTCTCCTTAGGTCCTACTCGGCGACAGCGGACTTCTCCGCTGCGATCTCGCGGGCGCGCTGCTCCGTGAGGACGCGAGCGATGTCCTTCTTCACGGTGTTGACGCGAGCGGTGTTGTCCAGCTGGCTGGTGGCCATCTGGAAACGAAGGTTAAAGAGCTCGGCGCGCATTTCCTTCAGCTTCTCAATGAGCTGAGCGTCCGAGAGCTCACGAATCTCTGCGGGCTTCATTAGTTCTCCTCCTTGGCGGCGGCGGCGTCCTCAGCAGCCCACTTGGCCTCGAGAGCGGCCTCCTCAGCCATCTCCTTCTCGATGCGCTGCTCAGCGTTCTTGGCAGCAACAATCTTGGTCTTGATGGGAAGCTTGTGCTGTGCAAGACGCAGAGCCTCGCGAGCGACCTCCTCGGGCACGCCCTTGACCTCGAACATGATGCGGCCGGGCTTGACGACGGCCACCCACTCCTCGGGGTTACCCTTACCAGAACCCATGCGAGTCTCAGCAGGCTTCTTGGTGATGGGCTTATCGGGGAAGATCGTGATGTACACACGACCGCCACGCTTCATGTAGCGGGTCATGGCAATACGAGCGGCCTCGATCTGACGGTTGGTGATCCAATGGGCCTCGAGAGCCTGGATACCAAACTCGCCGAAATGCAGCTCGGTATTACCCTTGGCCTGGCCCTTCATGGAGCCACGCTGCACCTTGCGGTGAAGAATACGCTTAGGGGCAAGCACTACTGACCCCTCCTCTCGGAGTTACGACGACGAGGACGGGAAGAGCCCTCGAGTGCAGGGTTGGGAACAGGCTGGCCCGGGAGCTTCTCGCCCAGGTAGATCCAGACCTTCACGCCGCAAGCGCCCATGGTGGTGCTGGCGACAGCCGTGCCGTAGTCGATCTTGGCACGGAGGGTGTGCAGAGGCACGCGACCCTCGCGGTACCACTCACGACGGCCCATCTCGGCACCGCCGAGACGACCGGAGCACTGGATACGGATGCCCTTAGCGCCGGCCTTGCGGGCGGACTGGACAGCCTTGCGCATAGCGCGACGGAAGGCAACGCGGCCCTCGAGCTGCTCAGCGATAGACTGAGCAACGAGGTTGGCGTCGAGTTCGGGGCGCTTGATCTCGACAACGTCGACGGAGAGCTGGCCCTTGGAGACGCCAGCAACCTTCTCGAGCTCGGTGCGGAGGGTATCGATCTCGGCACCCTTCTTACCGATGACAACGCCGGGGCGAGCGGTGAGGATGATGACCTTCACCTTGTCGCCAGCGCGCTCGATCTCGACGCGGGAGACAGCTGCGCGGGAAAGACGCTTCTCGAGGTACTTGCGGATCTCGAGATCGTTACCGAGGGTCTTAGCGTAATCCTTCTCTGCGAACCAGCGGGAGCGCCAGTTCTCGGTGATGCCAAGACGGAAGCCGGTGGGGTAGACTTTCTGACCCATACAGCTTTACGCCTCCTTTCGAGGAGCAACGACGACGGTGATGTGGGAAGTACGCTTCAGAATGCGAGAAGCGGAACCCTTGGCGCGGGGACGGATGCGCTTAAGCGTCGGACCCTCGTCAACATAGGCAGCGGCGACAACCAGGTTGTCGGCACGCAGACCGTTGTTGTTCTCGGCGTTCGCAACGGCGGAACGGAGAACCTTCTCGACATCCACGGCGACGGCGCGGTCGCAGAAGTGGAGGATGTCGAAGGCCTGAGCGACAGGCTTGCGGCGGATCAGATCG
>CAUDYH010000260.1 GCA_958453575.1 uncultured Collinsella sp. | reverse complement strand
CTTGCCATGGGCGCCGACTTTATGATGCTGGGCCGCTACTTCGCCCGCTTTGACGAGAGCCCGACCGAGCGCGTCAACGTCAACGGCCAGTACATGAAGGAGTACTGGGGCGAGGGTTCTGCGCGTGCCCGCAACTGGCAGCGCTACGACCTGGGCGGCGCCGCGAAGCTCAGCTTCGTCGAGGGCGTCGACTCCTACGTTCCCTATGCCGGTTCCCTCAAGGACGGCGTGGGCGGCACGCTCTACAAGGTCAAGTCCACGATGTGCAACTGCGGCGCCCTCTCGATCCCCGAGCTCCAAGAAAAGGCACGTCTGACCCTGGTGAGCTCCACCTCCATCGTCGAAGGCGGCGCCCACGACGTAGTCGTGAAAGACTCCCAGCAGTCCGTAAGTTATCGCTAGTTACTAAATAATTTATGAAAATGGGGTCGCGTGTCTGTTGGATTGCGACCCCATTTTGTTATAGGTCTCCTTCTCTTTCGCTAATCAGATAAGGATTGTTTCTGACCGTGTTTGAAACAAAATCCAAATAGTCTGCCTCGGTGACGAGATCATTCGGAACAGGTTTATCTACCGTACTGCCCTCTCGAACAATTTCAATCAACTTTGGCCAATATGTTTCAATCTTTCCGTTACGACGCTCCGCCTTCATTCGATTCCATGCTTTTGCGCCGCAGGATTCCCTGAAACCCTTTCCTGAACTATTTTCAGTATTCGTTTTGTTTTTTACCTGAAACATGGCAGTGCATTCATCGTTGCAAAAGTCGATTGCCGTGAGAATCTTCCCTCTGCACCAAATCCATCCATATGGCTTAATTTTTGAATATATGTACTCCTCCAATAGGTTGCCACCTATATTTTCAGCACTCATGAATAAATTGTGGTGCGCCGCCCACTCGTAAGCGCGCTCTTTTGATCCTGCGTGTTTTGCGTCCATTACCATATGTATCAGTGCTTCATCGGTAACCGTCTTTTTGGGATTCGCGACATAATCACTTGGAAGCGACTGCCATCCCGAAAGAAATTTTGAAATCCATTTGTTTAGCCAAAGTTCCAAAAATGCTTTCGAGTCTAATTCGAGTATATCTGGCTTCATTGGAATCGAGGGAATCATTGCTGAGGTTTCGGCTTGGAGAAGAATGGGAAATAGCGACTTCATTTCCCTTTTTCTTTCATTGGCGTCATAGTGACAGGTTTCGTTGTTAATTGTTCGGTCTGCGATGGATTCAAAGAGTTCTTGCGCCGGAATGTGATGCGAGTTGCAGTAATTCAGTGATTCCGATAATTTCTTTTTGACATCTTCACGTTTTGCGTTTTTAGCCATGGTCGTGCCTCCTTTGTGTTGATTTTCAACTAGATAAAACCTATACACAAGCGTATATTTGAATTAAAATGGACTAAAAAATGTTCAATTACTTAATTGCTGGAGTCCATTTTGGAAAATGAGGCGATACTGTCTTCCGCGGAAGTTGCGAGCCGTCTTGGGGTGACATCTCAGACTGTTACAAGACTATCTCGTAACGGAGATCTCAATTATGCGCTTGTTGGTAAGCGTAGAGTCTATAGAGAGAACGAAATAATCAGCTTTATGAGGAAAAAAAATCTATGCTTCGCTCCCGCAGACCATCGCGCTACTGAAGTAGTTGATTCGGCATTAACTGCGGTTTCTTTTTTTTCTGGGGCGCTTGGCTTGGATTATGGAATGGAGAGGGCCGGTATTTCGTCCAGTCTTTACTGTGAAAATGACACGAAGTGCCGAATGACTATTGCGTCCAATCGGCCTAATGTTGGTTTGTTAGGAGACATTAATAAGGTTACTCCCGATCGGGTATTTGATTATTCGGGCATTAGCCCCAAAAGGGGTATAGATGTTATGTTTGGCGGGCCTCCTTGTCAGGCATTTTCTACGGCTGGAGCGCGTCGCGCCTTCGATGACGTTAGGGGCAACGTATTCCTAAAGTATCTCGATCTTGCTGACCATCTTCGACCTAAGTATTTGGTAATTGAAAATGTCAGAGGGCTCTTGTCTACGGCATATCCTTTGGAAGCTGGCGGAGAGCCCGTACACGGCGGCGCTATGAAAACGGTTCTGAACAAACTTGAATCAATGGGCTATGGCGTGAGCTTCAATTTGTATAATGCTGCGAATTTTGGGGCTCCTCAAATTAGGGAGAGAGTTGTCTTGATTGCTAAACGAGACGGTTCAATCTGTGATTGGCTGACCCCCACGAACTCAAATGACCCCAAGTGGCAACTTAATCCTTGGATGACTTTTTCAGATGCCGTTCGGGGATTAAAAGACGAACACCATTACGTTCAGTTTCCGGAAAAAAGGCTTAAGTATTTTAAGTTGCTTAAAGAGGGTGAGTATTGGAAGAATTTGCCTGTGGAGCTTCAGGAAGAGGCGATGGGGAAGGCGTATCGGCTTGGAGGCGGTAAAACGGGTTTTTATAGAAGAATATGGAATGATCGGCCTTCTCCAACTTTAGTCACAAGCCCGACAATGCCTGCTACTGATTTGTGCCACCCCACAGAAGATCGCCCTCTTTCAATTGAGGAATATCGTGCCATTCAGGGCTTTCCGGATGATTGGATTTTCCGAGGTGATATTAGCGATATATATAGGCAAATCGGCAATGCTGTTCCCATTGCTTTGGGGGAGGCTATAGGCAAGTCAATTCTTAAAGACATGTCGAAGTCCAATGACAACAATAAAGACTTGTTCGAAGGCTTCCCGTATTCAAGATATAAAAACTCAAGCCAGTTGACTTGGAGTATTCGATAGTTCGGTTTGTTGCAAGTTGCATACACCTTGTATTTCGTGATTTGCTATCATCAGTCGAGTTAACGATGTGGCGGGGCGTTCTCACCTTTGCTCGCTGCAAGTTCCGCACGAGCCGAAGAGCACTTAATGTGCTCTTCGTGCGAGC
>CAUDYH010000259.1 GCA_958453575.1 uncultured Collinsella sp. | reverse complement strand
CCACCTGCGAGAGCTGCCATGATGGCATCACCGAAGCATGCGCCCACCGTAACCTTGGCAACCGAGACCTCGCGCCCGCATACGTCGGCGATAGCCTGCATCCAAACTGGATTCTTGGTTCCACCTCCGACAAGCATAATGCGCCCAATTGGCAGTTCATGCTCTCGCTCGATAATGTCGACATGGGATGCAACGGTATACGCGACGCCTTCCAAGGCGGCGCGAACCATATGGGCTCGTGTATGCCTTCCGGTCAGGCCAAAGAAGACGCCACGCGCCTCGGGATCGTTGAGCGGAGTACGCTCCCCTGCAAAGTACGGCAGACACAGGAGCCCATCGGCACCCGGCGCCACATCGGCGGCATCATGCGCCATAACCGAATATGCATCGGGGCCACCGTGGCCCTCGGCCTCTACGGCGTCGCGATACAGCTCTTGGCGCAGCCACGATGTGAGCGCACCCGCCGTATTGGTCCCCGCGCAGATCCCATAAGTTCCGGGAATGATAAACGTCCCTGGCCATAGCCGGGCATCATCGACCATATGATCAGCAAGGTAGATGAAATACGCCGTGCTCCCCAACTGAACCATCATATCGCCGGGACGGAATACACCCGTCGAAATGGCCTCGGCACCAGAGTCGCCCGTTCCCGCTAAGACAGGTGTCCCTGCCGCGAGCCCCGTCGCCTCAGCCGCACGCTGCGTAATCACCCCGGCAATATCGGTAGCCGACATTACCTCCGCCATCTGGTCGGGCCGGCAGAAACGAGCACATTCCCGAGCATCAACCTTCCAAGTGTAGCGGTCGTATAGGGGAAGAAAATCCTCCGCCAAATAACGGTCCACCGTAAAACGCCCCGTCAACTTCGCGCACAGAAACGATGATGCCGTCAGGAACTTCGCGGCACGTTCGTGCACCTCGGGCATATTCTCCTTAAACCACAAGATCTTGGGAGCAATATCTGACGAACAGGGATCGTGCCCGAAAAGCTCGCGTGCGCGATCTGACCCATATTCGGAAAGAAGCTCGTCAATCTGCGGCTTCGAACGTGCATCGACTCCGTACAAAATCGCGGGCGCCAACGCGTTGCACGCGGTATCGACCGGCACGCAGTCGCAACCCAATGCGGAAAGGCCGACGCATCCGATCTGCGCCGCGTTAACCCCCGATCGCACCACCAGCTCGCGCGACAAGCGGCAAAAATCGCCCCACCAAACTGCCTCCGCATCATGCTGGTACCATCCATCACACGGGTTGTCCGTCTCGTGTCCACAAGAGGCTTGGCAAACGATGTTGCATCGATCATCGATTAAAACGCCTTTAGAGGCACTTGTCCCAATGTCAATACCCAGATAGAACGCCATAGGTGCCTACTCCCCTCGCGCCGTGCGAGCGGTAGCCATAAAACGAGCTACCCGCTCAACATCAACCGGGGCATCCAGCTTTCCATCGCGCTTTAAGCACGTGCCGACAAACGCGCCATCGTAGTGAGCAAATACGTCAGCCACGGTATTTTCGCGACAACCGGTGCCACACACCACAGGTACTTGGCCAACACGCTCGCGGACCTCATCGGCAAGCTCGCCCGAAGCGCCGCGACCGGCAGCCGAACCGCCGATGACCATCGCATCCGGTAGGCAATTAAAGAGAAGTGAATCGGCAATGTCCGCAGTCGTGCGGTCGTTGAGATAAACCTCCCCCTCGCTCGTGATGAAGTGAAAAAGCTTGAGGTCGTCCAAGCGCAGCGCCGCCTTGCGACGCATGGTGTGAGCGAAATCTCGGTTAATCAGCCCGAGATCACCGGCCCAGGCACCGCAAAAATTGCAGCGCGTGAACTGCGCGTCGACGGCAGCGCACAGCTCGATTGTAGCATCACCATCGTAAATTGCCTCAGCTCCCCAAGGAGTCGACAGATCGTGGGATAGAGCCCCGATTACATAGCCCATCGATGCAAGGGTTGAGGGAGAAACGTGCTGCTCATAGGGCATCGAGAGCTCATTGGTAATCAAAATGCCATCGACACCGCCCTGCTGCAACGCCTCGAGATCGCGCTTGGCGGCTTCCACGACCTGTGACACGCTTCCGCCCGGATAATACAACGGATCACCTGGCAGAGGACGCAGGTGCAGCATTCCGATAACCGGCTTTTCGGTCTTGAACATCGAAGTTAGAAACGGCATAACGTGCTCCTTCATAAGGTTATCGCAGGGACGCTACTCCCCCAGCACCTCAACGTACACTTTTCGCTTCTGCGGACCGTCAAACTCCGCAAGATAGATGTTCTGGGCACCTCCGCACACGATGTGGCCATCTTGGACGGGAAAGAAGCAACTGTTTCCACAAATCATGCTCTTGATATGCCCACAGGAGTTGTTGCCGGTGGCTCCATAGCTCGGCAGGAAGTGTGCATGCGCATAGGGGGCATCGAGTGGGGCGATGCGATCAAGCGTCTCCATAAGATCCGTCTCCACGCAGGGCAGCCCCTCGTTTACCACGATTCCACAGGTCGTATGCGACAAAATAATCGCTGCCAAGCCATTGGTCACCGAGCTGCGTTCGATGGCAGCGTGCACGTCCTCGGTAATATCGATGAACTGGTCCGGAGCAGTCGATAGGTAGCTCAATGTCTCGAGCGTCACCATGTTCACTCATCCCCTTCAAGAAAACGCAGGGCATTACCCCAGTAGAGCCTTTCTCGCGCATCATCGCGCATGGACACGGTATCGAGCGCCCGCTTGAGTTTGAACGCACGGAAGCGCGGCGTATTGCTGGCGAACATCACTTGATGCGATAGCGCGCGCTCATACCACAGCGGCCCCATATCAACCGTGAAAAGACGCTGCATCATCTCCTCGGGCGAATCGATGTAAGTGATAGAGGTGTCCGTGTAGCAGTTGGGATACTTGAGCAGCATCGCCACGGTCTCGCGCACCCAGGGCCAGCCAAAA
>CAUDYH010000258.1 GCA_958453575.1 uncultured Collinsella sp. | reverse complement strand
AACGGCACGACGGAAGCGCTCCTGCTGGGCGCGGCACTGCGCATCGCGCTTGCCACCCCCGCCAAAACCGCCGCGTCCTGCCTTGGCCGTAAAGGCACGCACGACGTTCTCATCGAGCAACTCATCGGTATCGACATGCTCACGCGGAGCAGCTTCTTCCACAGCAGGCACGTCAGCGGAATCCTCGACGACAAAATCTTCGACGGACTCGGCAGGCTGCTCCTGGGCATCGCGGATCTCGACATTGATGGTATAGAACGCCGGGCGCCCGTTAATGCCGCTGCCCTCGATCTTGGTCACGATATTTGCCGCGATAAGCTCATCGCGCATCGCCTTGGTGTCGCATTCCTTATCGACGGAGCGGAAAATCTGCGCCAGCGCGCTCGACTTAATCTTGAGCGCCTTGCGGCAGAGCAGGTCGTAGGCAACCAGCTTGGCGCGCTCGGCAGAAAGCGATGTCTGGCTGCTCAGACGCTCAGCCAGAGCATCGACATTGTTTTGATTATCGGAATATACCGTCTTGGCCACGGGGCCCCTTTCATATGCACACATATACGTCCATATGGTACAACGCACGAGCCTATCCACGCAAAACATCTGCGAGAACGCCCTTGCACCACCTGTTCTCACAAGAAAAAAGACCGGGTCCGCTTGATTGCGGACCCGGTCTTTCCGAGTCAAATAGATGGGAGATTCAACCCGTCCGACCGACTAGGCCTTGGCGGCCTCGGCGTCGGCAGGAGCTTCAGCGGCAGCGGCGCGACCGTACTCGGCCTTGCCCATCTCGGACCACTCGGGCTCCTCATCAGGCATGGAGCCGGCCTCCTTGCCGAAGAACTCCTTGAGGCAGTTGACGGCGACGATGAGGCCCAGGACCATCAGCAGGACGGCGAAAACGAGCTGCAGGCCCTTGGTGGCGGCGACGGAAACGGCGGCCGTGGTGGCGGTAGCCGGGATGGTGCCGAAGAAACCGTAGGCCTGGACGGCGGTCATGCAGCCCATGGCGCTCTGGACCAGCGAGGTGAAGGTGCAGCAGAGCAGGAAGGCGACGGGCACGTAGAGCATCCAGCCCTTGCGGCCGGTGCACTTGCAGAACACGGCGAGGGTGATCATGGTCATACCGCCGAGCAGCTGGTTGGAAGCACCAAAGAGCGGCCAGATGTTGGCATAGCCACCAAAGGCAAGGGCGAGACCGGGAAGCAGGGTGACGACCGTGGCGAACCAGGGGTTGCCGAGAACCTTCATGTAGCCGGCCTTGGACTCGATGGCCAGGGCGTCGTTGGTCTGGGCAAAGAACTCGGAGAACGAGGTGCGGGCGATGCGGGCGACGGCGTCGAGCGAGGTCAGGGCCAGAGCGGAAACGTTCATGGTCATGAAGACGGTAGCGAGCGTACCGTCAACACCGAAGGCCTGCATACCGCGGGAGATGCCAGCGGCGAAGATCTGGAACGGGGTGGAAGCGACACCGGCGTTGAGGGCGCCAGTACCGGCGGTGTTCATATCGGAGAACATGATGCCGGCGACGATGATGGCAAGGATGCCGACGAAGGACTCGACGATCATGGCGCCATAACCGACCTTGACGGCGTCCTGCTCCTTCTCGACCTGCTTAGAAGAGGTGCCGGAAGAAACGAGGCTGTGGAAACCGGAGAGAGCACCACAAGCGACGGAGACAAACAGGACCGGGAACATCATGCCGGAGGCAGTGGAGAAGCCGGTGAAGACCGGAGCGGTGATAGTGGCCTGGCCGTTAACGCCCAGGACGACGATGCCGAGGACAGCGCAGGCGATCATGACGATCATCATGATGGAAGTGAGGTAGTCACGCGGGGTCTTGAGCATCTGGATGGGCATAGCGCCAGCGAAGACCAGGTAGACCATGACGACGGCGAACCACTGGAACTTATCCAGGTAGACCGGGAACTGCATACCGACGGCGAACATGAGAACCATGAGGACCACGCCGGTGACGAACTCGGCGGCACCGGTGAGGTTGAACTTCTTCTGGGCCCAACCAAAGGCGATAGCGACGAAGGTGAACAGGATGGAGATGGTGCCAGCGCAGCCAGCGGCATAGGACTTGGTGAAGTCGATGGCACCGGTAGCGGCGCCAGAAGCGTCAACGGCCGGGGTGAACATGAACGTCTTGCAGACCATGTCGGTGAAGGCGGCGATGACGATGATGCAGAACAGCCAGCAGAACAGCAGGAACAGGCGACGGCCGGTCTTGCCGATGTACTTCTCGATGAGCTGAGCGAGCGACTTGCCGTTGTTCTTCATCGAAGCGTACAGAGCACCAAAGTCGTGGACGGCGCCAAAGAAGATGCCGCCGACGAGGACCCAGAGCACGACGGGCAGCCAGCCAAAGGCCATGGCGACGATCGTACCCGTGACAGGGCCAGCACCGCAGATCGAGCTGAACTGATGCGAGAACGCGGTAAAGGCGGAGACGGGCGAGAAGCTCTTGCCGTCCTTCATGCGCTTGGCCGGCGTGAGGGCCTCTTTGTCAACGCCCCACTTGTTGGCCAGCCAGCGGCCGTAGCCCAGATAGCCGCAGGCGAGCACCGCCGCGGCCACAACCATGAGCAAAACTCCGTTCATTACATTTCCTCCTCTAAAAAGAACTTCCTAGACATAAAAAATGAGGGCCGTCGGTTGCGCTCGACGGCCCTCATCTTCATCAGCCGCCCGTTATCGTACGGGCTAGCTGTATGTGCTAACCCGCATCAGATAATTACTACGCTGATAATGTTTAGCTGATGCGTGAACATGTCTAAGAAATCCTCTTCAATCATGATGCGAACGATCCGTGCGTGTTCACATCCCCCAGTGGTTGAAAAGGAGTATGAAACTTTAGTTACCTAAAGTCAACGCAAATTTGTAATGGATTTTCAAATTCTTTTGAATTTCTCGTTATAAAACGCCACTGACCTCGGACTTTACCGAACGACAGTTTT
>CAUDYH010000257.1 GCA_958453575.1 uncultured Collinsella sp. | reverse complement strand
GATTGACATCTCCGCAGGTAAAAGGTGGAAAAAATTACTTCAACTTTTTTTGAGCGACAATCGAGCGGTCGGCGACGGCGGGGCGATATGTGTCAAAAGCATCGTCTGCCGAGGAAGCCTTGCCGTTCGCCGAATTGCACAAACGTAAAAATCGCCAATTATGGAGACGGTCTCGAACACGTCGACGAAACGATGCGGTAACATCTCCCTGCAAACACTGTAGTTAGCTAAAGGGGGAGTTCGCGTGTCTGCAACCATTAAACCCTTCACCGATGAGCTCGAAGAGTATGGCCGCGATGAATCTCGTGCATCGGGCGAAGCATCGAGCATCTCGTTTCCGACAACGGAAGACGAGGTCCGTGCCATTTTGGAAACGCTCCATGCCGAGCGTGTCCCGGTAACGGTTCAGGGCGCCCGAACCGGCCTTGCCGCCGGTGCCGTGCCCCACGGTGGGCATATCCTCAATACTTCCCATATGAATCGCTACTTGGGCCTTCGCCGCGATGAACAAAGCCAATTTCTGCTGCGCGTGGAGCCGGGCGTTGTGCTCTCGGAGCTGCGTAAGCAGCTGAGCAAGAAGGTACTGCCGACCGCTGGTTGGGACCAGGCATCGCTTGAGGCCTACGAGGAGTTCCAAGAGTCCCCCGAGCAGTTCTTTCCCACCGATCCCACCGAGGCATCTGCCTGTCTGGGTGGCATGGCGGCATGCAACGCCTCCGGCGCCCGCAGCTACGCTTACGGCCCCATGCGCCCGCATATCACGGGACTCCACGTCGCGCTGGCTGATGGCGATTTGCTTGAGCTTCAGCGCGGCGAGGCTTTTGCCCAGGGCCGCCACCTGTCGCTCGTGACGGCAGAGGGTCATACATTCGAGCTTGATCTTCCTGACTACACCATGCCCAAGACCAAAAATGCCTCGGGGTATTTTGTTGCGGACGATATGGACGCCATCGATCTTTTTATCGGTGCGTGCGGCACACTCGGCGTCATTACCGAGCTCGAGATCGCCCTGCAGGCGGCACCTTCGGTCGTATGGGGCGTGAGCTGCTTTTTCGATAGCGAGGACAAGGCGGTGTCCTTTACCGATTCCGTGCGCCCCGTGCTGTCCCATGCCGCCGCTATTGAGTATTTCGATGCCGGCGCCTTGGATATCCTCCGCCGCCAGCGCGAGCAGTCGACCGCCTTTGCCTCGCTGCCGGCGCTCGACGACGAGGCAAAGGCCTGTGTCTATGTGGAACTCGACTGCGACGACGAGGCGCAGGCGACCGAGGAGTTGTACCACTTGGGATGGGTTTTGGAGCTTGCGGGCGGCCGCGACGACGCGACTTGGGTTGCGCGCACCGAGGTCGATCGCGAATGCCAGCGGTTCTTCCGCCACGCCGTCCCCGAGAGCGTCAACATGCTCATCGACGAGCGTCGCCGCACCGACCTCACCATTACCAAGCTGGGGTCGGATATGTCGGTGCCCAACGCGCGCCTGGCCGATGTCGTTGCCCTCTATCGCCGCACGCTGGCCGAAAGCGGGCTTGAGTCTGCCGCCTGGGGGCATATCGGCAACAACCATCTGCATGTGAATATCCTGCCGCGCGATGCGCAGGACTACCGTCGCGGTGGCGAGCTGTTTGCCCAGTGGGCTGCGGAGGTAACGGCTATGGGCGGCGCCGTCTCTGCCGAGCACGGCGTCGGCAAGATCAAAGCGGGCTTTTTGGAGACGATGTACGGCCGCGAGGCCATGGTCGAATCGGCTCGACTCAAGCTGCAGCTCGATCCTGCCGGGCAGCTGGGCCGTGGCAACCTGTTTTCGGAGAAGCTCTTGGATGAACTCGTCCAGAAAGGGGGTGCGTGAAGATGAGCGATTTCCATATGGTGGTGTGCGTCAAGGCGGTGCCGGGAAGCACCGAGGTCAAGATGGACCCCAAAACCAATACCATCGTGCGTGATGGCAAGCAGGCGGTCATTAATCCCTTCGATGCAAGTGCCCTCGAATGCGCTCTGGCGCTCAAGGACGACTTTATCGGCTTTGGCATGGATGTACGCGTGACGGTGGTGTCGATGGGTATCCCTGCAACCGAATCGCTGCTGCGCGACTGCATTGCCCGCGGCGCCGACGATGCATTGCTGCTCACCGACCGTGCTTTTGCGGGCGCGGACACGTTGGCGACCACCTATGCTCTCAAATGCGGCATCGAGGCGCTCGACGAGGACTTCGATCTGCTCATCTGCGGCAAGATGGCGGTAGATGGCGATACTGCCCAGATTGGCCCCGAGCTGGCCGGCGCCTTCGAGATTCCCTGCGTGACCGATGTGAGCTGCGTGCAGAGCGCAGGCTTTACGACGTGCGGCTCGCTGGCGCTTGTCCACGGCTGTGACGCCGGCGAGGAGACGGTCTATCTGGAGATGCCGTGCGCGATGACGACCGCCAAGGAGATCGGCCAGCTGCGCATGCCGAGCATCGCCGGCATACGCGCGGCCGAAAATGCGGATGTGCGGGTGGTCTGTGCTGCCGATGTGCATGCCGATCCCTCGCGTTGCGGCCTTACCGGATCGCCAACGCAGGTCGTGCGCTCGTTTGTGCCCGACCGCGACCAAACGTGTGAGGCCATCGAGGGCACACCGGTCGAGCAAGCTGCAAAGCTTGCTAAGATTATCGAGGGGATGGCATAGATGAGCGGACTGACAATCGATAGCGAGGCATGCGTTGGCTGTGGCCGCTGCGTTCGCGCCTGTGCCTCGGGTGGCATTGTGGTGGAGGGCGAGCGCCCCAACCGCTGCGCCCATGTGACCGACGGCTGCATCTTGTGCGGCGGGTGCGTCGACGCTTGCCCCGTCAATGCCATTTCGATCGAGCGCGACGAGGCCGCCGGCGCGGTTGACCTCGATGCGTATCGAGACATTTGGGTATTCGTGCAGACCGACGAGCGCGATGTCGTGGCCCCGGTGGCCTACGAGCTCATGGGTAAGGGGCGCGAACTTGCCGA
>CAUDYH010000256.1 GCA_958453575.1 uncultured Collinsella sp. | reverse complement strand
TACGAGCGTCTGTTTGCCGCCCAGCGGGCAGGCAGGCGGTTTGAGCACCTGCCCAGAATCGTCGATTGTCGTCGTGTGGGCGACGAGCTCAACGTGGTTATGGAATACATCGAAGGGGAGACGCTCGGGGTGCTGGTGGACCGTCTGGGAGCCACCCCCGATTATGCGCGTGAATTGTATCCTGCCCTATGCGATGCCGTGGGCGAGCTCCACGCCGGTTTTGCAATGGCGGGGGAGACGTCGGCGCCGGTGATCCATCGCGACCTCAAGCCGTCGAATGTCATCGTGACGGGTGCGAACTGTACGCTCGATGAGGGCCTGACGTTTTCGTCGCTGGTGATTATCGACTTGGGGATCGCGCGCGTGTGGCGCGATGGCGCCGATGCAGACACCGTTAAGTTCGGCACGCGACCCTATGCGCCACCCGAGCAGTATGGGTTTGGGCAGACGAGTGTACGCAGCGACGTCTACGCACTTGGCGCCCTGTTGTTCTTCTGCTTGACGGGAGTCGACCCTAAACCAGGGCTCGACATGCACGAGCAATGCGAGGCGCGTGGCATTCCCACTCCACTTGCCGATGCCGTCTGCATGTCGATGGCGCTCGACCCGGCCAAGCGTTTTGCGAGTGCGGAAGCGTTGGGACGGGCGACGCGCTCGGCATACGATCTGAGCCGCCCCGTGCGGCCTCCTACACCTGCGCCTGTCCGTACTCCGGCCTCGGAGACGGTGTTGACGCTCCAAGGGCTCCAGAACCCCGCAGGGCTTCCTAGGCCTGCCGCCTCCGCTGCATGCGGTCTGCTCTCTCGCGTTCCGGAGTCTCTGGGGCGCATTTGGAATATGCTTGTCTGCTTCTCGCTACTTGTGCTCTTTGCCGGAAGTCACTTTGCCGTCTTTCACCCCACGGGAGCAAACCAAGGCTACCCGACGTGGCTTCTCATAATCGAGTATTTTTTCTTTGTCGATGGCCTTATGGTGCTTATGCATTTTGCGCTGCTCGATAAGCGCCGTCTTCGTCGGCGATTCACACTGCTCGACAGCTATCGCGGCAAGAAACTCGCGAAACTTTGGCTCAAGGCATTGGGTATGCTGCTCCTATGCATGATCGTCATAGTCGCGGTTGCCAATGCGACCGGCGTCGTCGATACCTCCGCTACCTAAAAGAAAAGGGCCCCATTGGGGCCCTTTGCAGTTGCACCTAGATGCGGTTCATCTGAGCGGCGACTTTGTTGTACCAGTCCTGCCACGTGGGCGGGCAGTACTTTTTGGCCGCTGCTGGGGTAAGGGTGGAGCCGTAGTTGGCGCCCAGATAGGCAACGTGAGCGGAGATGCCCTCGCTCCAGCTGCCAAAGCTGCGCCAACCGCCGCCACGGGCACTCCAGCCCCAGGCGTTGTAAGAATTGGCGCAATAAGCACCCTTGGTGCTCTCGATGCAGGCGATGGCGGGGGACCAACGGGGGTCGACACCGGTATTCCAAGCGGCGACGGCAAAGTTATAGCCCTGGCCTGCCATGGGGGAGCCGGCGAGATAATTGTCGATGCGGCTCGTCCACTCATTAATGAACGAATCGTAATCGGAGCTACCGGTATTGGCGTTGTTCACCGTGGTGCCGATGGTGGTGTTGGTGTTGGTGGCCTGGCTGCTGGAATTGCTGCCGCTTACGCCCTCGCCCGAGAGCTTCTCGGCGGCAGCGGCCTTATCGGCCTCAAGCTTGGCAAGCTCGGCGGCATTTTCCTGCTCGGCTTTTGCCTGTGCCTCGCTGCGGAGCTGCTGGGCCTGAGCCAACGCATTCTCGGCGTTTTTCTGCTCTGCCTCAAGCTGAGACTTGGCCTGCTGGAGCTCAGCCTTGTTCTGCTCGAGTTCGGTTTGCATGTTATTGAGCTGTTCGATCTCGTCGACGCTCGAGCTCGTGATCTGGTTGGTGTATTTGCAGGTCGTGATGAACTCACCCAGGCTCTGCGCGTTGACCAGGAAGCTCACGATGGGGTTGGTGCCCTTCTGATACTTGTACAGATCGCGCATGGCGGAGCTTGCCTTGGCCTGCTGCTCGGGAAGCTTAGCCTCGATTTCCTCGATGCTTGCCTCATTGGAGTCAATCTGCTTTTGCAGGTCATCGAGTTTGGTGCGGGCGTCGTTGTAGGCGCTCGTGGCGGCTTCGATCTTCTGCTGGGCTGCGGAAAGCTGGTCCTGCGTTGCCTGCGAGGCGGCATACGCCGCAACGGGGGAGAGCATCGGCGTGGCCGTCAGCGCAACGGCGAGTGCGGCGCTCGTGATGATACGAGCCGGCTTCGACGCAATGAGCGCTGCGGCGCGATGATTCGAATGCTGCATCCAGTCCCTCTGCAATCAATCGTAGGTTATGGTTCGAACGGTATTCTACTACTGCTTTCGACCTCAACTTGAACCTTAAAGGTTCCAAAGGGTCAAGTTGAACTTGAGGCTTTGGCTTTGACCTGCAGTTATGATGAATTGTTGAGAAACCATAGAGTTCAACTTTAACGTTACGGGGGCCTGTTTGCGGACGGGCTTTCGGTCGTGAAAGCTATCTCAACAGGGGGTTTGCGGCTACAAGGCCCCATCGCGGTGAGTGCGGCTTTATGCTGGACGATCACGTCGATTGCCATAGATACGGTGGAGCTTTGGGCGCCGGCGGCTTGGCACGCTAGAATAAATCAGTTGCGCAAAGACCGCCCGTTGTGTGGGCAGTTCATGATAGGAAGTTTCCATGGCATTGCAGTTTACAGAGCGCGAGTTCATTCCCGTGCTGCTCGGTGGCGACATCAACGCCTATTCGGTGGCGCGCGCCTTCTACGAGGAGTACCAGGTCAAGAGTCTGGTCTTTGGCAAGTATCAGACGGGTCCCGCGTACCGCAGCCAGATTATCGACTACACGCCCAACGTGGATATCGATACCATGCCCGTGATGCTCAGGACCGTCAACGGCATTGCCCAAGCGCATGCCGATAAGACGATTGTCCTTGTGGGCTGTGGCGATA
>CAUDYH010000255.1 GCA_958453575.1 uncultured Collinsella sp. | reverse complement strand
GGTAGTACTGATGGGCGCCGCCTTGTGCGTCCTCGGCTCGGTTCTCAGCAACCTTGCCAACCGTCAAACACTCGAGAAAAGATGACTTTTTTAGTCGTTATTAATGTGACCATTACCCTGTCACTTACCTAGTCATCTTCTTTTAAAGTCTGTGCGAAATAGCAAATAATCACCAGTTCAAAGCTCTGTCTTTCGAAAAGCAGTCATAATTGTCGCGTTTGTTGTCATTTTTTGCAGTGGACAAAAACCCTCAGATCAATAAAGTGATCCTTAGCATTGACGGAGAGTCAGCTCGCTAAAAGACGATTGACAGGTAGACAATAGCCTGATGAGCCATCTAAAATAGCGAGCGAGAGAACACGGTTGCGAACCGGCTGGCAAAGAGAGACGGTCTTTCGCGCCAAAAGAGGGGAAGAGGATCGCCCACGCGCCCGAAGCCACCGCTTCGCGCGCGTATAGGTGCGTATAGCGCTGGCGGCGATCACGAGTAGCGGAGGAGACACAAATGAGGAAATCGGTCATAGGGGGTCTCGCTGAAAAGAGAATTTTCGGCCGGAGTCTTCTAGCTTTTACCCTTGCAGCCACGCTGGCTTTTCCGGCGACGACCCTTTCTTTCGTTGTCCAGGCCTTTGCCGACGACCCTTCAAGCGGTGACGCTGCAGAAGCCCCCGCCGCCCCTGTTGCTCCCGCCGACGAGCCGATCCAGCGCGGCGATGTTCATGGCATCGACTTCATGACCCCCACGGCTGAAGACGGCCTGTGGGATCTCCTCCGCGTGGAAAACGGAGCGGGGAAGAACATCTACTTCGAAATTGAAAAGGACGGCGTCATCGTCGCCCCGCGCTTTGCCTATCAGATTCCCAACGAGGCTGACGTCGATACGAGCGACGCCGATTACGCGGGCGACGCCACTTCCGCGCGCATTGCCCAAGTGGTGGCACTGAAGCTTGCCGTCGCCGGCCAGGCCGCGCTCGGCCAGATGTCCGAGGAAGCCGATGCTCCCGCGCTGTCCCTTCAGCAGGTGTACGCCGACCCAAACAATTTCCCCACCTACACGATTAAGGTGTTCGACGCGAAGCGCCAGGGAGAGAAACTGTATCAGGGCACGGTGTGCCCCATTTACGCCCAGCTCGTGAGCACTGATGGAACCGATGAGTGGAAGGCGCTCGGCATCCGCACGATCGATCCCGACATTGACAAGTTCGCAGAAACGGTCGGTGCCGGCACTAGCTACTACAAGAACCTCACGGGCGACACCCCCATCGTATTCCAAAGCACGGCGACGACCGAAGCCGGTGAGCCCAAAGCCGAGGTGCAAGATGCCGCCTCCGGCAAGCGCCTCGTCGTCACCTATAACCAAGTTGAAGCCGACGCTATTTCCGGCGCTGTCAAGTACGTCGATGTCGATGGCAACATCATCGATACGGAAATCGTGGAAAACCTCGGCGCGGGCAAAGAGGTTGCCATCAAGAAGTCCTTCTTCAAGACGGCCACTGACGAGGGCGGCCAGGAGACCACGCATTATTATCGTGTCATCCAGCGCCTCACCGGCTCCACCGTCATGCTGACGCCGGAGCAGGCCACGAAGCAGATTCGCGTTATGGAAGTAAAGAACACTGAAGCCGGCGCCTATCAGGTCACCATTAACTATGTGGACGATAACGGCAATACGCTGTGGACCGACAGCGTAGATGTGAAGGGCAAGGGCTACCAGTACACCCTGCCGAACTCCTTCTCGATGAGCGCCGTTACGAATGCTGCGGATGCGCCTACTACCGACCGCGACAAGGGGCAGTGGGGCATCAACTACTACACGCTGGATTCTTGGACCCTTGAAACCAATGCGACGGACGACAATGCGGCCATCGGGGCCCGCTCGACGGAGTCCCAGCAGGGCAATCCCGTTGTCGCCTTCGAGGCAGGCGCGTATCCGGCTGGCCGCACGGTGACGGCGAAGTACGTCTCGCAGGCCACTACGAAGAAGGTCAACCTCACTGTGATGGAAATCAACGGTGAGACGGGTGCCCTTATCGATAAGATCCACTACGAAGTCACTCCGGAGCAAACGGCCACCTACACGCCGGCTCCGAAGGACGGTCTGGTGCCGTGGTCCGGCAATATGGAGCCCATCACCTACGCATGGGAGGATCTGGAGAAGGGCACGGACGTGCTTCAGTACGTCTATTACGTGCCGAAGGACTACACGCCGGGCGACACCTACGACATCACCGTGCAGTACATGAACATCGCCAACAGCCAGATTCTTCGCAGCGAGACCATCACCGTCGATCCCGAAACGAACGACTTCGTGAACATCCTCGGCGAGGAGCGCTTCTCGCTGGGCGACGACACCTACGTGCGTCTGGCGGGTCAGGAAACGGCCATCCGCCACGCCTACTTCTCGCCGGCGCGCACCTACACCATTTACTATCGCGATGTGAATGACGAACTGAGCTCGCAGATCACTATCCGCCGTACGCAGATCATCGACACCGAACGGGTGGTGACGGTTCCGGGCACAACGGTGATGACCGCCGCGCCGGTCGCCGCCGCAGCCCCCGCTGCCGCGCCGGCCGATGCTGCGGCGCCCGCAACGGTTGACGCCGGCGTAGGCACGGGCGACGCCGCCGCGGTCATCAACGATGACGACAACCCGCTGGCGACGCTCGGCGGCCAGGATACTGGTACCGAGCGTGCAATCGTCGATGACGAGAACCCGCTGTACTCCGGTCTCGCCCAAGACGTGGCGACATCCGGCTCGGGCATGGCGCTGGCCGTGGCCACGGGCGCCGTCGTTCTCGTAGCCGCCGGCCTCGGCCTTTACTGGTGGATGCGCCGCCGCAAAAAGAACGAGCAAACCGCAACCGATTCGATGAACGCTTAAAGGGAGGAGGACGACATGACCAAGCTGCTGCAGAACAAATCGATCATCAAATTCTTGGGAATCGCCCTGTCGATCCTACTGATCGTCGCCCTTGTCCCCCAAATCAACATCGCCTACGGCTCCAAGGACGACGT